>CAXTWV010000023.1:21721-23847 GCA_964248005.1 uncultured Ktedonobacteraceae bacterium
TGCAGACGATGCTCTTGGAGATTTGGACGAACACCCCTTCTAAAACCATTTTGAAGGAGACACACGTCCGTGCAAAGACGTTCTGAAAGTGGTCCACGTCGCGAACGTCGCGAGGGTGGACGAGGCGAGCGCTCAACACGCCGCAAAATTTGTCAGTTCTGCCACGATCATGTGCGCGAGATTGACTATAAAGATGCAAACCGCTTTATCAAGCGTTACATTTCTGACCGTGGGAAGATCGAACCCCGCCGTAAGACGGGCACTTGCGCCAAGCATCAGCGTGCGTTAAGTGCTTCATTGAAGCAAGCACGCTTCATGGCACTGCTTCCCTACACCGCAGAACATATTCGTGGCATGTAGCTAGTCGCGGCATGTGGCGAGCAAGGCATGGTAGGGGCAGAGCAAGGCATGACAGGGGCAAGCCCTGTCACTACTATACCGACCGCCGCTGCGTGGCTTGTCACGCCAGTCCGATATAGTAGTGACAGGGCTTGCCCCTGTCATGCCTATAGTGCCTATGTTTTATAATATACACATATTTGCGGCTATCCAAAACGGAGGTTTTATGAATAGTCAGACAGCGCGTCGGCCTGACAACAAGCGACCAACGCGACCTGCCAAAACGAATAAATATACGAGACAGACGGCGCGTGTAGAGGCGCGACGCGATGGCAAACCTCTGGTATTTGGATGGGGAGGACACCTTTCGCGTAGCGAGAAGATGGTACTGCAACGTCGTGCCGTCTGGTCTATCACGGTCGCTACAATCGTACTTATCGTTGCCGTCATCGTTGGCTTCTGGGTTAACGTCAATATTATTGCACCAGCGCAGCCAATCACAACCGTCAATGGGCATGGTATCCCACTCGCTGATTTCCGTAAACTCTTGGCGGTCAAAGCACAGCTCGAACTTAATAAGATACAAGGCAAGAATGGTCTCTTCTCACAGCGTGACGCACTGAATAAGCAGGTTACTGCACAGCAGGCGGATGTTGACTCCATTACAAAGCAGATTTCAACCCTCACCACGCAAATCAAAACTCTTCCTGCTGGTACACAACGTTCCGATGCAGAGGCACAACTTGTAGGTCTCAAGCAGAAGTTGGTTGTCTCACAGAAGCAGCACGATACGCTTGCCGCCCAATACTCGAATTTTACAACCAACACAATTCCGTTGGAGCAGCAGTTGTATACGCAGCCGCAACAAACCAGCGACAGTGCGACATGGTTGCAGGATGATGAAGTCATCCGAGAGTGGTTGGCAACGCAAAACAGCAGTATCAACGCACAAATCAATCCTAGTTCGAGTGCGGTTGATAAGGCTGTCAAAGATTTCGCGGCGAATTTTCCGGTTGGCAGTACCTACCAGAAGTTTTTAAGTACGAACAATGTGAGCGACAACGATGTACGCGCCGCTCTTACATTAACCGTGAGACGTAGCAACATGCAGACATATGTGACTTCACAGGTCGTCTCACCAACGTATCAAGTTCTGGCGCGTGGTATTACCTCTGCTACGTCAGGTGATGCAAACAACCTGCTCAAGCAGCTAAAAGCTGGTGCGGACTTTGGCAAACTGGCGAAGGCCAAGTCTGTTGATACTCAGACAAACACAAAGGGTGGCGATTTCGGCTGGCTTGCACGTGGACAATATATTCAGACCTATGCTGCAAATACAAGTGGCACAGTTGAGAACTGGATTTTTGATCCCTCACGCCAACTCAATGAGCTGAGTCCCGTGCTCTCCGAGAATGGCTCTTTCCACATTATTCAGGTGCTGGGTATTGATCCATCGCGTGCTGTGGACAGTGCGACCCTGCAGAATCTCAAAACCAACGCCTTAAATAATTGGCTCATGTCGAAGAGGGCAAACGCGACGATCACACCAGTTGACCAGACTTCGACCACTGACTCAAGCATCATGCCTCCTGGCTTGCCTGCCTCTGCACCAAGCCAAGCGGCTCCTGGTCAGACAGTCCCTGGTACTAACCCAAGTGGTGCTGCTCCTAGTGCGTAAATACATTTGGTAATTGTAGAATGTAGGGGTCTAATTAATTACACCCTCGTTCGGCTTGTATAGCTTTACGAGGGTGTAATGAAATAGACCCCTACAGATTTATCATGTA
>CAXTWV010000023.1:23857-28331 GCA_964248005.1 uncultured Ktedonobacteraceae bacterium
TTTATATTTTTGTGGTTTATTTATTTACACCTTGTTTGTGTTTTTTTTTTTTTATTTTTTTTAATATAATTAGACCCCTACAGATTTATCATGTATAATAGAAGATAGACATTTTATTGTACCCATGCTCTGACCCGATATAAGGAACAACATATATTCAATGACCATTACCGCACCTGATATGACAACGCTCATTCAACGTACACAGATACACGAACCAATTCAGCACGTCTTAGAGACTGCATCGCTCTATCTGCACATTCCTTTTTGTCATACACGCTGTCATTATTGTGATTTCAATACCTATGCTGGTATGTTGCCGTTGCGAGAACCATATGTAAGAGCACTTCTGAAAGAGATTACGCTTGCTGGCACAATGGCACAACACGCCGATGGCACACTCCGCCGCTCACGCACCATCTTCTTCGGTGGTGGAACACCAAGCTTGCTCACAGTCGCGCAGATTACTCGTCTACTTAACGCTTGCTTTGCCTCTTTTTCGGTTGACAAAGACGCTGAGATCACGATGGAGGCGAACCCCGGAACGCTGAATAAAGAACAGTTGCAAGGCATACGGGCGGCTGGTATCAACCGTCTAAGTATGGGTGCGCAGAGCTTTGATGCCGAACTCTTGCAAACACTGGGGCGTATTCACACACCTGAAGAGATTACACAGGCGGTAACATGGGCACGTGCAGCAGGCTTTACCTCGATCAACATAGATTTTATGTTTGGCTTACCCGGTCAAACAATGCAACACTGGCGTGACACACTGGACCGTGCGCTTGAGTTGCGCCCTGAACATCTCTCGCTTTACTCACTGATCATTGAAGAGGGAACGCCTTTTCATACATGGGCGCATGAGGGACGCATTGTTCCTGGCGATGAAGACCTGTGTGCTGATATGTATGAGTATGCTGATGCACGTTTGCGTGAGGCAGGCTATGAGAATTATGAAATCTCGAATTGGGCCTTGCCAGGACATCATAGTCGCCATAACCTGACCTATTGGCAAAACTTACCCTACATTGGTATGGGTGCCGGAGCGTACTCGACGTTTGGTGGCAGACGATTTTCAAATATTCGTGAACCATTAGACTACATCAAAGCCGTTAACGCACACCACTTACCAGAGGCAGACAGTGAGCCAGTAGAACGCGAGCAAGAGATGTCAGAAACAGCGTTTCTTGCCTTACGTACAGCTATGGGACTACATCTGCCGACCTTCGCGCAACGCTTCTCACAACCATTCGCTCAATTCGTAGGAGATCGCCTGCGTCCTGTAGAAGAGGCAGGACTCCTGGAGCATGAAGACGAGTGGTTACGCCTGAGCACACGCGGACGTTTACTTGGCAATGAAGTTTTTCTTCGCTTGTTACCCGATTAACTGATATAAAGGATTCACCGTGGAATCATTCTCAACACAATGGCAAACCTATCCCTTGCGTTCAAAAGTGGAACGACAAGCCGATGAGCAGCAGGGGATTGACCCTTTATATGCTCAACTCCTGGTGAATCGCGGCGTTTTGACACGTGAAGACATACAACGTTTTATCAAAGCGACCTATGATGAGAGCTTAGACCCGTTTTTGCTAACAGCGATGGATTGTGCAGTAGAGCGTGTTCAGCAGGCATTGACGCAAAAAGAACATATTACAGTCTATGGTGATTATGATGCTGATGGTGTTACCTCTTCTGCCTTACTCTTTCGTGCCTTACGTGTATTAAAAGATGCAAAGGCCCCGCTTGATTTTTTCATTCCGCATCGGCTCAACGAGGGCTGTGGACTAAATACAGCGGCTCTTGATACGCTGAAAAAACGTGGGACGCAACTTATTATCACCACCGATTGTGCCAGTTCCGATGTCGAGCAGATACGCTATGCAAACGAACTTGGCATAGATGTAATTATTACCGATCATCACAACCCTCCTGCCGAATTGCCCGCTGCCTATGCCATGGTGAATCCGTGGCGTGCGGATGCGACTGAGAATGATATCCAGTTCCGCCCTTTATGTGGTGCTGGCATGGCTTTCAAGTTGGTGCAAGCCCTCTATCGCACATACAAACGTCCGGTGGAAGATGAAATGGCGTTGTTGGACCTTGTGGCAATTGGTACGATTGCTGATATCGTTCCGCTTATTGGCGAAAATCATATCCTTGCGCGTCTTGGTATGCAGAGATTAAACGCGACACAGAAACCAGGATTACAGGTACTTATCCGTAATGCTAATTTGCAAACCGCACATATTCGAGAACGCGATATCGCCTATGCGCTTGCTCCACGCATTAACGCGGCTGGTCGTATGAAGGATGCCAGCATTGCCTTCAATTTACTCACAACCGAAAGCGCGGAAGAGGCAACGACCTATGTCGCGCAATTGGAGGCACTCAATATCGCACGCCAACAACAAACAGAGACCCTCATGCGCAATGTACGTGAAGAGGCACAGCGTCATCCCGATGAGAGAGTTGTTCTGGTCAGTGGCGATGACTGGCATGAAGGTATCCTGGGGCTTGTCGCAGGCAAACTGGTTGAGGAAATCAACAAGCCAGTCTTTGTGCTCAGCAACGATGCCGCGAAACGTTTGAGCAGGGGTTCCGCACGTAGTCAAAAGGGCTTCAACATTATTGAAGCCCTGCGCAATTTTTCGGGTCATCTCGAACGCTACGGTGGTCATGCACAAGCTGCTGGCTTTACCATTGAAACCGCCCGTATTCCTGACTTTCAGAAACATCTTTTAGAGTGGAAGGCAACAGGCAATGGAGCGGCAGTAGAGGGCGATATAGCCGCCGCTATTGAGCCTGTACCATCCTCTGCCGTAGAGGATGTGGTACAAGTAGAGACTATTGTCGATCAGACACCATTTACGCAGATGATTGATCTTGTGCTACACCGAACAGACCTCCTGAACTATGCGGGCTATAAAAAGTTGCGCACGCTCAGTCCTTTTGGTGCAAGCAATCCAGAGCCGATCTTCAAGATAGAGCACGCACGTCTCATTGACCGTTGGGCGAGCGGCATGAACAGACAAAACCTGCGCCTGAAACTCGCTGTTACCGATGCAAAGACTGGTACCACAACACAAATTACAGGAACTATGACACGCGGTGCCGCGCTACTCGAAACATTTGAACGCGGCTCTCTGCTCGACGTAATCTTCCGCATCGAGTCGTCCGAGGACGAGATACGGCGCGATATCTGGTTGAAGATACTAGACGTGCAGAAGACATCTAACAACGCGGTTTGATAACACGGATACGTTGCTATTGTACATTGTCTGATAAAAATAAGAGGAGCAGACCATGAAACTCATCAAAATTATTGTAGAAAAACATGCTGACGGATACGTGGCTTATCCATTGGGATTGAAAGGCGTTGTTGTCGGAGAGGGTGATACTTATGAGGAGGCACTTGCCGACGTGAAATCAGCTCTACAGTTCCATCTTGAGACCTTCGGGCCTGCTATCTTCGAGACGGATACCCCTGTCTTGGAAGCTTTTGTAGCTGAAGCAGGAGTAGCTCTCTCGTGACACATTTCCCTTCACAACACCTGATTGTCTTTTCTTTAGGAGACGTATTCGTGTTATTTTGTCAAATGGAATAATCCTGCCCCTACAATTTCATCACGAACTGTAATAAGTACAATGCTCCCATCCCCACAAC
Organism: uncultured Ktedonobacteraceae bacterium; assembly: GCA_964248005.1. Lineage (GTDB taxonomy): Bacteria > Chloroflexota > Ktedonobacteria > Ktedonobacterales > Ktedonobacteraceae > JBBQVS01. The sequence continues at coordinate 27,525 of CAXTWV010000023.1, forward strand.
CAGTGTCACAAGCACATTCTTCGTCCTCCACGCAACTACTACCGCAATACTCCCTGCGAGCAAGCGTGTATTGCTGAAAGACAAGGCTAGCACGCCTTTAGGTAAAAAGAGGGCAGGAAAAATAATTGCTGACAACACCGCGACTGGGACGAAACGGAATGCTCTTTGTAGCAACGATGGAATATCCATCTTGCTAAAAAAGAGGATGAACGAGAGACGAATAGCATAGGTCAGCAGCCCAATAATGATGAACATAAGCCAGAGGGTCATACATTACTCCGCAAGAAATCCGTGTTTTTGCGTTGCCGAAGTGTCTCTATCCACAAACCAACGATAATGCCGATGAGTGTCGCAAGCCCCAAGCCTAACTTGAATGGCAGCGCATAGACAACAATTGCTACAAGACCAGCCGTGAGTGCTGCCGTTGTGCTTGCTCTATCTTTAAGTGCTGGCACAACAAGCGCAATAAACGTAAGCGTTGAGGTGAAATCGAGCGACCAGCTCGCAGGCACCTGTGTTCCCAGGAAGATACCGATAGCTGTACTGACTTGCCACGTTGCCCATAGTGCAAACCCTGCTCCGAAAAAATACCAGTGTTTGTACGTTTCATCACCACCTTGACGATAATGCGAAATGGTGACTGCGTATGCCTCATCGGTCAAAAGATACGCCAGGAGCCACTTCCAACGCGCAGGAAGGTGCTTCACAAACGGAGCAAGCGAGGCACTATACAGCATGTGGCGAATGTTGACGATGAACGCGGTAAGAATGATCACTACAGGCGGCGTGCCAACCGCAACAAGTTGT
>CAXTWV010000024.1:0-18761 GCA_964248005.1 uncultured Ktedonobacteraceae bacterium
CGGCATCATTAGGAAAGCCACCAAATGCCTGCGTGTCACAGCCCCAATCGAGAAGACCATCATTGAGAGCACGACTGATGATGAGACGATGAATCTCGCTGGTTCCTTCGACAATCGTGAGTTGCTTAGCATCACGATAATAGCGTTCGGGTGCATAATCTTTGAGATAGCCATAGCCACCGAGGATTTGAATTGTTTCTTCAGAGACACGAACAGCCATCTCGCTTGCAGTGGCTTTCGCGATGGAAAGGAAGTGCGCGATATCGCGGTCACTCTTGCCTTGATCGACAAACCAAGCCGCCTGATATGTCAAGAGACGAGCAGCTTCCACCTGCATTGCCATCTCAGCAAGCTTAAAGGCAATCGCTTGATGTTCGATAATCGGACGACCAAAGGTGCGTCGTTGTTTCGCATACGCAAGGGCATAGCTAGCTGCTCCTTCGGCTAGTCCGATACCACGAGCAGCGACGAGTGGGCGCACAACATTGAGGTTGCGCATAACGATACGAAAACCCTTGTTTTCCTCACCTAGCAGGGCAGAGATGGGGACACGACAGTTGTAAAGATCGATCTCGACTACTGGTACTCCCAAAACGCCTAACTTGGGAAGTTCACGTATGATACGAAAGCCCGGATTGGGCAGATCGACAAGAAACACACTGACACCTTGTGATCCTGCTTCCGGGTCTGTCTTCGCAACAACGACAGCAAAATCAGCGACAGTCGCCTGCCCCGCCCATATCTTGACTCCGTTGAGCACATAAGAGTCTCCATCGCGCACCGCCGTCGTGGAGATCGCGGCAGCATCCGAACCCGCTTCTGGCTCAGTCAGGGCAAAGCACCCGCGCAGTCGGCCCTCCGCCACGCCTCGTACATATCGCTCTTTCTGCTCTGACGTTCCTGCCAGCAGAATACCTGCGGTAGGTAAGCGCGAGGTGAGCAGAATGAGACCAGCCGTGCAGCAATATTTAGCGACCTCCTCAATTGCTAGAGCCAGACCAAGTGTGCCAGCACCAGAACCGCCATACTCTTTGGGAATGGCGAGACCAAGTAGTCCCGCATCACGGAACGCCTCGAAGTAGTCAAAAGGATACGCACCTTCGAGGTCAACAGCACTAGCACGAGGGGCAACGACCTCCCGTGCGACCTTTGCTGCTACCTTGCGTATCTGTTCCTGTTGCTCACTCAATGTAAAATCCATACTCTACCCCGCAGTTTCACGCCGCTTGTTCCTTGTCTTCTCGCTCGATCACTCATGTCGCAAGCCCTTGTGCCTGTTTCTCCGAACTCATTATATCTGATATCTGCTTCACGAGCACATGTTTGGAGACCTTGCCAAATTTTGACAGAGGGAAATCATCGACGACTTCCAGTCGTTCAGGAAGCTTGAATTTCGCGATACCCTTATCTAATAAAAAGTCTGTCAGCTCTTTGAGTGTCAGCGTTTCTTTGGGTTGAAGGATGACAAAGGCGCAGGTGCGTTCACCCAGCACTGGATCGGGCATAGGAACACATGAGACGTTCAGCACGGCTGGATGGGAGAGAATCAAGTTTTCGATCTCCTCCGCGCTAATCTTCTCTCCTCCGCGATTGATAAGATCTTTCTTGCGTCCCTCGACGATGTAGTTGCCCGACGGATGTAGCCGCATCAAATCACCAGAGCGATAGAAACCGTCAGATGTGAAGGTTCGTGCATTATACTCAGGCACGCGGAAGTAGCCACGCAACGTATAGGGGCCACGCACCAGCAGTTCCCCAATCTCGCCAGGAGGCACTTCATTGTCGTGCTCATCCAGAAGTTTGAGTTCGTCATCTGGACAGACAGGCCGTCCAACCGTCTCCATGCGTATCTCATCGGAGTCGTCAAGTCGCACAAAACACAGTAACCCTTCCGCCATGCCGAATACCTCCTGCACTTTGCATGAGGGTATCAATTCCTCCGCGCGTCGTTTCACCTCTGGCTGGAGCTTTTGTCCACCTGTATTGATCACGCGAAGAGCAGAAAGGTCATACTCCTTGATGTGTGGATCATTGATCCAACGAATAAGTACAGCTGGAACGAGTTCGACATGCGTAATGCGTTCGCGCTGCATTAGAGGGAACACATCGGCTGGTCGAGTCGAATCACCAATGACGAAACGTGCTCCCCGATACAGAAAGCCTTGAATCCCTGGACACGCAAGCGGAAAGTTGTGTGCCATCGGTAACACGACCAGGAACGAATCATCGGGCCGAATATCGTTGACCTCGACGGCGGCTTTTGTGTTGTAGATGTAATCATTATGTGTGCGCGGAATCAGCTTTGGAATACCCGTTGTTCCGCCGGAGAGTTGGAACAAAGCTGGCTCAGTCGGGTCAATTCCCAGTTCGTTCAATCGCTCTGGAGCAAGGCCACTCTCTGTTTGCAAAAGATCAGTAAGAGAGATAGAGTCAGGTATAGATGTGGAACCCATGACGAACGTCCAATGCAGAGAAGGATGTTCGCTGCGTATGCGCTCTGCCAGTTCAGCGAAGGCAAAGTCGCCGATGTGGTCGGGAATAGCATACCCAACCGCTTGACTCAGCTCAACAAACTGATGAATTTCGCTGTAGCGATGAGATGACATCGCCATCACGGGAATAGCTCCGACCTTCTGTAACGCGAAGTAGAGGTACACAAATTCAGGACTATTGGGCAGTTGCATCACAAAACGATCTAGCGGTTGCACGCCAAGCTTGAGTAAGTGTAGGGCTAGGCGTTCCACTTTTTGAGCGAGCTGGCGATAGGTGACGGACTCATCACCAGAGAGAAATGCAACGCGTTCTGGTGCCTTCGAGACGATTTCATCGAAAAAATGTCCCATGGTAGCATCTTCCCAGTAGCCTTTTTCACGATAACGCGCAGCAAACTCAGGAGGAAATGGGACAACACCCTCAAGAGTAGTCATACTGATACCTCCTGTGTACTTGGATGGCCAAGATACTTCGCGGTTAGTTCGGCTACCAAAAAGTGGTCCTCGACAGTGTGACCATGCCTCATAATGGGGTACATGATGGGATACACTCCTAGGTCCATCATCCAACGGAGCTTTTTGGCGCGTTGCTCTGGCGAACCCATCACCGCGAACTTCTCTACAATCGCATCCGTGACGAGGCGACTCGCCGCGGCATAATCGCGTGTCTGCCAAACGGCCTGAATCTCCTTCGCTTCTTTTCCATAACCAGAAACTTCAGCGATGGGATGATAGTGCGGTGACGCAAAGTAGAAGGCGAGACCGCGACGCATGGCTTCCACGCTCTCATCATCTTCGCCCGCGATCATGGTCAAACTCAAGATTTTGACACTCTTAGGATCGCGTCCAACAGACTCAGCCTCTTTTTTAATGATGGCATAGTACATGTCATAGGACTCTTCGGTGAGCCAGTTGGTGATCAAACCGTCGGCCATACGTGCCGCTAAACCCACCATCTTTGGTCCCAGTGCGGAGAGATAGAGCGGCATGGGTTCGGGCAGTGGTCCCTCGCGCAGATGGAAGTTTTTGGGGTTGAACCATTGCCCCTCATAGGAGAACCGTTCGCTCGTTAGATAGCCCCGTACAATATCAAGAACTTCTTTGGCACGTGCAAGAGGGCGTTCCATTTTGATACCGTGCCCCTGCTCCATAAAGCCGATACCACCGCTTCCAAGTCCATAATGTGTAAAGCGTCCACTACTCATACGATAAATCGTACTCGCCCCCATCGCGAGCAACATCGGTGAACGTGAATAGAAATTGACAATACTTGTCCCCAAATGAATGCGTTCCGTCTCACGGGCGAGCACACCCAAAATGGAAAATGCTTCTTTCCCCGATTCCTCAGTGAGCCAGAAGCCCTCATATCCAAGAGACTCAGCAGTTTTGGCAAGGCGCACAATTTCATCGATAGACAGATCCCCCGTGTGGAGCATCAGTCCGATATCTCCCAGCATTGCAATCTCCTTTCGGTTTTGTACCGAATAGAATGATGTATCGTTACAACATATTCTTCTTTGAACTCACATGAGGAAGCAAAAATACATTATGGGAGTCCCAGAATACGCTGTGCGTTCTTATAAAATACTTTTTCCAAGATGGCATCTGAATAGCCCAGGGCCTCCCAACCAGCAATCGCACGCTTATGTGTGAGACTTGGATAGTCACTCCCGAACATGATTTTATCCTGAAGACGACGACTGATATCATGCTTGAGCGCGGCAGGAAAGTATTCTGGCCCCCAGCCTGATAACTCCCAGAAGACGTTGCCCTTATGCAACGCGATCATCATCATTTGCTCGGTCCACGGCCATGCGGGATGTGAGGCAATGATCTTTAGGTCAGGAAAATCTGCAGCAAGATCATCAAGCGCGGGATATGGATTGGCATGCTTCAGGTGCCTTCCCATGCCTCCCGGTAGTCCTGCACCCAAGCCCGTCGTTCCTGTGTCTACCATGATCGGGACGCGTAGCTCGACCATTTTCTCCCATAGAGGATAGAATTGGCGTTCCCCGACGGAGAAGTCACCCATAATTGGATGAAAATGAAAGCCAATGACCCCTAACTCTTTCACCGCCCGCTCCGCCTCGCGAATCGCGATTTCTCCCTTCCAGGGGTCAACGGACCCCCACGCCTGCAACACTGTGTCTGGATAGTCGTCACGGAATTTCGCCACGTAGTCATTTGAGCAAGGCGGAAGGCCACTAACCGTCTCTGTATCAAAGGCGACAAGTAATACCTGCACTCCCGCTCCGCGCAGCTCTTGAATCACCTCGTCTTCGGTCTTTGGCTCCCACGGACGATGCCAGTACTCACGGAGCGCGTCAGCATAGGGCTGTATCGCTTGAAACCATGCCTTTGTGTTTGGATGGCAGTGCAGATCAATTCTTCTCATGGTTGCCTTTCGCTTTTCCCTTCATTCTCGTAACGCAAAGACTTGACGAAACGTTCACTATCTTGTATAAATTACTTTAACATGAAAATTTTTGATTGTCAATATTACGCTACAAAAATTTATTGTTTCAAAATATCTTATTGTGTACAACATAAGTAGGGGTTGCACAATAACGCTATTTGTATTATACTTTATTTTGACATCAGATAGTTATATGTGAAAGGAATTATGGGAACACATTATAAAGGGACTCATGATGAGATACGTGCCATCGATGCCTATATCAAATTGCAGAGGTCAGCAGAGTCTTCATCGGCACGAGCAACACGGCACCTTATCTCCGCAGGCTTGACCTTTAGTCAGTATGGAGTGCTTGATATTCTCTATCATCTCGGTCCGCTTCCTCTTGGGCAGATTGCGGAGAAAATTCTGAAAAGTGAGGGGAATATGACGACCGTCGTCGATAACCTGGAGCGGCGAGGACTGGTGAGGCGCGAGCGGAATGAAAAAGATCGTCGCGTTGTCACACTATCATTAACCGAAGCAGGACGACAAGCCATCGAAGAGGTTCTCCCTCAGCACATTCAAGCTATTCTTGAGGAAATGAGCATCTTGACACCAGATGAACAAGAGACGCTAAGTCGTCTTTGTCGCAAGATTGGCAAGCAGGAATACGCTGAGGACGATCAGCTAGCGAGCACGCGCTTTTAAATCCTTACATCATAACGTTGCCCATGACTGAGAAATTGTATTTGTGTTCTGTCCCTTATAGAAGGCGCGTTTCGCGAAGGTGGTGACGACGATGACAGTTGCACCAGATATGCAAGGTGGATTAACTCCTCTACTCGTGTTGCATCATGTCTCTAAGCACTTTGGAGGAGTGAAAGCTCTCGATGACGTGAGCTGTGAGGTTCAGCAGGGGGGACTGTTCGGTGTGATTGGCCCAAATGGTGCTGGAAAGAGCACTCTCTTGAGCCTTATTTCTGGTGCTCAACACCCCAGTTCGGGGGAGATTCTTTTCGCGGGTCAACGGCTCGAACGCCTGTCTCCACATGCCATTGCTCGTTTGGGCATTGGTCGTGCCCATCAGATTCCACGGCCCTTTGGACGCATGACGGTTCAACAAAATGTTCTCGTACCCGCTCATTCGCAACAACGTGGGAGGACGGAATCCCATCGTCACGCACGCGAGATTCTTGAGACCTGCGGACTTCAGGAAAAAGCTTCTCAGCTGGCCTCTACTCTTACGCTACTTGACCTAAAACGGCTTGAGGTCGCACGTGCCCTTGCACTACAACCACGGCTGTTGCTCTTGGACGAAGTGGCTGCTGGTCTCGTGGGCCATGAGATTGATGAGATCACGCACCTTATCGCCTCTGTGCAAGCGGGTGGAGTGACGATTGTGCTGGTCGAGCATGTCCAAGCCGTCATCCAGCAACTGGCAGAGCGTGTGATGGTGTTGGAGTGGGGGATCAAGATCGCTGAAGGAACGCCCAAAGAGATTGCTGAGCATCCCGAAGTGATAGCTGTGTATCTTGGCACTAATCAGAATGAGCCAGCCGCGAGACAAAGAGCCGAGTCCTCAACTCAGCAGTCGATAAATGCGCCTCCTCTGCTACGCCTGGAACAGGTGAATGTGAATTATGGCAAGCTCCGAGCCTTACGTGCCGTCGATTTCGAGGTGCGTGCAGGAGAGATCGTGGCTGTCCTTGGAGCCAATGGTGCTGGGAAGACCACACTCACACAAACCATCTGTGGCTTAGTGCCAATCAGTGGTGGAAAGATTCTGTTTAACGACAAGGATATTACTAAGTATCCAGCCTATCGTCGTACACAACTGGGAATCGCTCTTTGTCACGAAGGACGACGATTGTTCAAGGAATTGACGGTGCGAGAGAATATAGAATTGGGAGCAAGATATGCTTCCCGCTCCTCCATTCCATTGGAAGAGCGTATGGCGCGAATCTATGAACTCTTTCCTGTGCTAAGAGAGCGTGCTGGAACTCTTGCTGGAAAGCTGTCTGGCGGTCAACAGCAGATGGTCGCCATTGCTAGAGGAGTTATAGCAGAGCCAAAGGTGTTGCTACTCGATGAACTCTCGTTAGGACTTGCGCCCCAGATCGTTGACCAACTCTTCGCGGTACTTCCTCAAATTCGCAACTGGGGCGTTAGTATCGTTTTGATTGAGCAAAATATCCATCGCTCGCTCTCGATTGCGGATCGGGCGTACATTCTCGAACGCGGTCAGATCTCATTCTGCGGAACACCCGATGAGTTGGAACATAATGAGACACTTCACCGGGCCTACTTTGGAGATCCAACGAATCGTTTACGTGCCTTGGAAGAGTAACACGTGAACCTATTTCCTAGTTCTCGAAGGAGAGAAACTGCCATGCAAACGATGTACAGAAAAGTATCTACTATCCTCCTCGCGGTCATGTTCATGACGAGTCTGGTAGCGTGTGGAGGGGCATCGGGAGGGACATCAGGAGGAGCACAAACGATTATTATCGGAGCAACGCTTCCCCTAACCGGTTCACTAGGATCTTTTGGACCACTTATTCAAACAGGGTACATGAAGGCTGTCAACGACATCAATGCTAGTGGTGGGCTTGCAGTTGGGGGAACGAAGGACAAAATTCAACTTGTTGTCCTCGATAACCAATCTGACCCCAACACAGCGAGCCAGCAGGCACGCACACTCTTGCTGAAGAATAACGCAGTTGCCCTGCTTGGAGCAATGACTCCACCACTTGATATTCCTATCTCAAATATTGCGGAGCAGTTAAAACATCCTGTCGTCCAGTCATTAACACCACTGCAGGCATGGTTAAGCGGACGACCAGGAGGGTGGAATTACGCCTGGGATACGTTCTTTGACGAGAACCAGATGACCAACTTACAGTTCCAAACCTCTAACCTCGTTAAAACAAACAAACGAGTTGCCCTCTTCACAGATACTGAAGAGGATGGGATCACGATGGGCAAGTTATGGGAGCAAAAAGCTCCACAGTTTGGATATCAGATCGTCTATCATGCGCAATTTCCGGTTGGGACGACCAATTTTTCCAGCCAGATCGCAGCTGCTCAGGCAGCCAAAGCGGATGTTCTGATCGGTCAGATGGTTCCACCAGATGCGGCTGGACTTTGGAAACAGATGAAGTCTGTCGGCTATCAGCCCAAGACGGCATTCTGCGAAAAGTGTTCTGCTACCAGCGCATGGAGAGGAATACTTGGACCTGTCTCTGAGGGGACAATGACGGTTGACTGGTGGTCCCCCTCGCTGGGACTTCCTGAAACGAGCAATTTTGTCTCAACCTATGGAAAGAATGGAATCACTGTCGATCTCTCAACCATCGTCGCGATGAACTCGGTGGCACGCGTCCTCTTTGATGCCATCTCGCAGGCGAACTCGCTTGATCCCAATGCCATTAACACGGCACTTGGCAAGACCAATAAGACCTACCCCGTGGGGCATATTCAGTTTGGGGCAAACCATACCGCTCCTCTCATCGCAGGGATGGATCAATGGCAGGGGATGAATATGGTGCGTGTTTACCCAGCTACCCAGGGATCGACCGCCCTCGAATCTCCCATTCCGGGTCTCTAATGCTACAGTAGGAAAAGGAGAAGTAAACGTATGTTGCTACAGCATCTCATCGATGGTCTCTTTCTTGGGGGGCTGTACGCGAGTACAGCCCTGGGATTGACTCTGGTGTTTGGGGTCATGCGGCTGGTCAATTTGGCTCATGGGGAACTGCTCATTGGAGGCTGCTATCTTGCCTATGTGCTGAGTACAGGATTGGGGCTTGACCCTCTGGTCTCACTAGTGGTCGTAGCCCCGGTTATGTTTGGGCTTGCCTATCCCATTCAGCGCTTCGTTTTGAGTCCACTGATGAGATCTGGGCAAGAGGCTCCTTTGGTCGCTACCTTTGGTGTCTCACTCGTCGCTCAGACAGTCTTTGCCTTGATCTTTGGGAGCAATCCCAAATCCCTCAATGCCGCCTACACGCTGACAGGTGTGAACATCCTGGGCGACGAAGTGCGCACAATTTACGTGATTGCTTTCTTTGTAGGGCTTTTGCTGGTGGGCGCGATGTCCCTGGGACTGAATCGACTTCCCTTTGGGAAGGCCCTTCGAGCCGCCGCCGAGGACCCAGTGGCAGCGGCCTCGGTAGGAATTAATGTCCAACATGTTTACGCAGTGACCTTTGGTCTGGCTGCGGCAATCTCGGCGGTCGGAGGGACACTGATAGGGTTGTCTTTCGGCTTTACACCAACGACTGGAACCGCGTGGCTCTTACGCGGTTTCACGGTTGTTGTGCTTGGAGGTCTAGGATCGTTATGGGGGTCGTTCCTTGGGGGCATCCTGATTGGCGTCTTAGAAGAGGTCTTTGCTGGTCAGGTAGGTCCACAGTATCGCGACCTCATCGTTTTTTCCTTTCTGGTGCTCATTCTGGTCATTCGTCCCCAGGGTATATTTGGCAAGAAGGAGGTCGCGGCAAGATGAGTATTTCCAATCCCCAGCCCTCTGTGCCGGAGCAACGAAGCCGGACACGTCAGGGACGGAGTGAACTTCCAGCATTCATCAGACACTCTCGCTCCTGGCTTGGATGGGCAGTGATGGTGGTGGTGCTGATTGTGCTCGTTGCAGGGCCGAGCTATCTTAATCTCTACACACTGTCGCTGGGGTTTACGCTCTTCAACTTCATGATCCTTGCGCTATCCTGGAATCTGCTAGGGGGCTACGGAGGGCAGTTTTCTCTCGGTCATGCGATTTTCGTGGGGGCCGGCTCGTATACTGTTGCGGTGTTGCTTGTGCATACTGGTATTCCGCTGTACTTGGCGGTTCTTTTGAGCGGTGTGTTGGCCGCGCTCATCGCCGCCCTCAGTGGGCTTCTCCTGTTACGACTTCGCTCTGCCTACTTTTCCGTTGGCACACTGGGCATTGCTCTGGCGGGCCTTTCCTGGATGATCAACTGGTCCTACACGGGGGGCACTCAGGAACTGAGTCTCCCTCCCAGCGCGACGCTCGACTATTCCACACTGTACTATGCATCTCTAGCCGTGCTGGTGCTTACTATCGTCAGTCTCGTTATGCTCATTCACAGTTCCTTTGGGCTTCGACTGATGGCCGTGCGCGATGATGAAGATGCCGCCGCCGAACTCGGAGTGAATAGCTTTCAGGTGAAGATGATCGCCTTTATCGTGAGCGCGTTCTTTATTGGACTAGCAGGAGCATTGATAGCTCTTCAAAGTGTCAGTATCGAGCCTAATTCGGCGTTTAGCTTGAGCTGGACGGTCAACATGATTATTATGGCAGTCCTTGGAGGGCTGGCGACGACGACAGGACCACTCATCGGTGCAGTGGTGATCTTCACACTCCAACAACAACTACAGGGCTATGGTAGCTGGAGTACGCTCGTGATTGGGCTGTTGCTGATCGTCATCATTCGACTTGCCCCTCAGGGCATCTGGGTGCTCCTTCGTCAAGGCATTGAGAGGCTTGCCCAGATGATAATCGCAAGGCTTCATCCCGTCTGACGCTCATCGAGTAATCTACAATAATAGTCCATGACGCGGTGTGCGATCTGGGGCCAAACGTAGTCACGCACCTTCTGTAAGCCTGCGTGGATAAGCCGCTGACGTAGCGGCTCATTTTCGAGGAGAGATGATACCGCGTTGGCCAACTCCTCACTGTCACGAGATGTGGTCAACAATCCATCTACGCCAGAGGTCACGACAGTGGCATAACCCTGGATGTTAGAAGCTACGATGGGCGTGCCAGATGCCATAGACTCCAGGAGCACTATACCCATACTCTCACCTCCTGTCGCCGGTGTACAGAACACATGTGAGCTAGCGAAGTAACGTAGCTTCTCATCGTCCGAGACATAGCCGGTGAAGACGACATCGGGCCAACCCGTTTGTTCCACTAAATGTTGAAAACCTGCCCTTGAACGACCCTCTCCCACGAAGATAAAACGCGTATTGGGATGTCTTTCACGAATAGTCGGAATGGCGCGTAGCAAGTATCTGACTCCTTTGCGTTTTTCAAAGCGACCCACAAACAGGATATTCTTTTTATCATCCATAAATTGCGGTAAGGGTGCAATATGCGGATTGAAGCGCTGCAAATTGATGCCATTTGGGATGACTCGATAGTCGGCGGGAAAGTAGTGAGAGATGAATTGGTGGGCGGCATTGGAGACGGCAATGCGACCGTCCAACCGATGGAAATAGTGACGTAGGAATGGATGGGCCGAGGCATACGCCAGATGGGGAAGAGAGGTTATGTCAGATTGGGCAAAGGCATGAAAGGTTCCAATGGTCAGGGTGCGTGAGAGACGTAAGACATTAAGTGAAAGACTGGGTACCAGCGGCTCGTGGATATGGATTACATCGAAATGTTCCTGCTGTAATATGCGACGCACACTCCATGTAAAGTCAGGTATAAGGCTGATGCGTGCGATTGAGCCATTGAAGGGAAAGGGTATGGTTTGGCCTATATGGTAGATATGAGCATCCGACGATGTGCCCTTCGTACCTGAACCAGGGGCCAAGATGCGAACGTCATGACCCATCTGAATAAATTGATCGGAAAGATTGAGGATGTGATTCCGTAAACCTCCAGGATAATTCCAATCATAAGGAGATACCTGAGCAATTTTCATACTTGAACTCCGCTCGACCCGTATTGTTTACTATGCCGTCGTTTGTGGCAGAGGGCTTGTATCGCTCTTCCACGCTGATATTCTCTTCTATATGATAACATATAGTAGTCGTTCAGAAATGCTATTCCAATAATGAAATGCACCCCCGAAGTGTGAGTGTGCGAACGAAAGGTTGAAGTATACATGGATTCAATGCCTTTTCAAGAGGGAACGCAAACTAATGGACTTTCTCACTTGGAGGGATATAGTCGCGCTGATACACATATGCATACAAACTTAGGGGATGGTATGGCTAGTCCTGCACGTGTGATTGAGGAAGCGACTCACAGAGGGTTACAGGTGATCGCGATAACCGATCATGACCATGTGGAGGGGGCAAAACGCGTGACAGAGCTAGTGGCACAACAGGAAAGTATGCTGCAAGTTATTACAGGGGTTGAGGTGAGCACGCAGCAAGGCCATTTGCTTGGCTTGTTTGTGAGTAAGGCTCCAAAAGCACTGAGGTCGGTTGAAGCGAGCATCGATGCGATTAAAGAGCAAGGTGGGTTAGTAATTATTCCACATCCGCTAGGACGGCTAGTGCCCAGTTTGAGTCGCACGAAGATTGATGACTTACTCAACAAAGGTTTTCCGATTGATGGTATAGAGATATATAACCCTTCGCCAGCTAATGCTTCGATGCGTTCCACCGTGCGTCTTGCCAATGCCCAATGGAAGTTCGCGGAAATGGGTGGGAGCGATGCGCACTTCTGGCAACACATTGGGGCTGCTTACACGCTCTTTCCGGGGAGCAGTCCCCATGACCTGCGCAGTGCTATCCTTGAGCGCACCGTGCGTTCTGGAGGACAAGAAACTCCACCTGTTCGCCTTTCGCCAGCTATCTATGTCGTTCAGTGTGCCAGAAGCTGGTTTGTCGATCCTCCACGACGGATAATGAGGACGCTCAAGAAGCATTCTTGATGTCCTCTAGCCAGATAGGACTAAATGCTACCCATTGTTCCGGGTGTTCACGAATGAAGCCCTCAATTTTTCCTATGAAGGCTCGCATCATACAATCCGTATCGGCTCGTTGCTCATCAGTCAATTCTAATGAAAGCGGCAACAATTGACCGTTGGCTAGTCCTTGCGGCGAGCGATAACAATTTGCACAAACTAAGGATGCACCTGTGCGTTGAGCCAGTCTGATCGGACCAATAGGCAGCTTTGCACGTGCGCCGAAAAAGTCTACTTCGACGCTTTTGCCTTCGATTGCTCGATCAGCAACAATAGCCACAATTTTATTGTCTCGCAGTTTCTGTACAATGGTTCGCATGGGTGTACTTCCTGATAGGGGCAAATAGTGGATGCCGTGACTTCTGCGCAGGTCGAGCATCAGACTCAGCATCCGCTGGTCTTCAAGGTGCTCAACAGGAATAGTCACGTCATATCCTTTGACGCCCAAATACTGGATGAGATAGTCAAACGGTCCCTGATGTGCCCCAACGATGATGACCCCCTTGCCTTGTGCCAGAGCCACACTAAGGTGTTCATCCCCTTCAATGTGCATAGTGTGCAGGATTTTTTCAGATGATAGAGCCTGGAGAGTAAATAGCTCAAGGTAATTACGCACATTATTTACGAACATGCCTCTCACCGTGCGCATTAGCCTTCTTCGGCCTGCACGAGTCCCTTGCACCTGTACACTAAGCACATGAATCATATTCTTTGTTGCCTGCCTCCTCGCTTTTCTTGCAATCAGCCAGGCTATAAGTCCTACTACATTGCCAAATGTGTAAGTAAGGCGGCGTGGAATCCAGGGAAGAATTTGGGTGGCAAAGCGAAACAGGTAGTACATCTATTGCAGAGCCTTTTTAGCAGATGAAGTCGGCCAGAATGGGCGGAACATGTACCATTGGGTCGGCCATTCACGCACCATCTCTTCCAGAGATGTGTAGATATATTGCGTCAATCGAGCAATTTCTTCAGTCTTATCTGCTCCTTTGCGCTCTTGAGGGAAAATTGGGGGAAACACACGCAGATAAAATTGGTGATGATGCCCATACCACACATAGCCGGGCATAATGGCAGCACCGCTTTTGAGTGCTAGTGCAGCAGGACCACCCGGCACATACGTTTTGTGTCCAAAGAATGTCACAGGCACACCTTGATCTGCTTCCAACGGTCGATCAACCACGAAGGCCACACTTTGATTCTGCTGTAAGACGCGTAAGATGCGTCGTGCCGAACCTTCCATTGGAATGATGCCAATACCTTTCTCGACGCGTAGGTTCTGCAAGAAGGAATTTAATCGTTCGTCATTGAATGTTTCCGCCACAGCAAAAATAGGTGTGTGATGAGCCTGAACAGCACCAGCCATATCCCAATTGCCAAAGTGTGCAGTCGTAATAACCACTCCTCGTCCAGCCTGCAATGCGTGCTCGAAGTGTTCCTGCCAACAGTTGGCTCCTTGCGTCAAATCGCGTATAGTAGGATCGACGACAGCCATATCGACATTGGCGAAGTTTACAAAATCGGCAGCATAGCGACCATAATTGCGCCACGAAGTAAAAGCCAAGTGCTGTACATATGGATCGTTCACCGAACGACCAGTTACTATAGCCATATTCTGTTGCGTCACCCGACGTTTAGAACGCCAACTCAGATAACTTCCTACGCCGATAGCGGAGCCTAGCCCATGCCTTATAGTTCGTGGAATCCACCGAGAGAGTTCACTTGCTCCACGCGCGAACCAGTACATTGATGGCAAACCGTCCTCCAAAACACTTCTCTGTGAGAGAACAATGAATCAAAATTTTATCCCTGAAAGTCTTTTCGTTTCAAGAAATATCCAACGGCAACACCAAATACAAGGATCATAATGATTAGAGCCAGCCACATCAAGAGAAGATACTGAAGAGCCTCACTCTGACCGTAGATGGAGAAGAGCGTTCCATGGTAGGAGTAGTTATTGCCGAAAATCTCATCACCATTGATCTTCTCACTGTGCAAGCCAACTGATGAACTCATCGCGACCATCGCCCAACGTGCCGGAAAAAACACGCCAAGAATTTGTAAGAACCAGTTCGTCAGAGGAAAGATCGCGCCGGAAAAGAGGGCTTGCGGCAGCAGGAGTAGAGGCACGATACCTGCGGCACGGTCATTATTTGGTGCGAGAGCTGAGACCATCAAGCCTAACATCAGGCCGGACCACGAGGTGAGAGTAAGGGTAATATATACCTCCAAGAATGGTGGCAAAAAGATGCTGTGGTGAAATGGATCAAAAATGCTGACACACGCGATGAGAATCAAGCTTTGCAATAGACACAACACTCCCAATACAACAATCTTTGAGAACATATACGGAAGAATGCCAACATTGACCGCTCTTTCTCGTTTGTAAATCGGTGCCTCTTTGACGATCTCGCGGACCGCATTCACGCAACCAAACATAATAGCAGCGAACGTCATCAAAAAAAGGAGGGACGATGCCTCGCCCGGACCTGATACGATGAAATCTTGTAGTGCTTTGTTTACCCCTCCTCGTAGATTTGCATAAGCCTTCCCCAGCGGATTATTCGTCAGGAAATTTATCACGCGTGGACAGTTTTTTGAGACGATAGGATTAGGAGGCGTAGGTACATCGGGATACACTCCAGGTGCTACAATTGCCGTCGTTGATGGACACTGGACCACATTACCAGGATCAAAGCCTCCAGGTCCTACCCCTTTAATAAGGACCAGCAACAGTAGCCCGATAATGGGTGCCTGCAACAATAAAATGGCAAGGCTCACCCTATCATTTTTGAGCAGTTCAAGATAACGCTGTGTGAGGAGGAGAAATTGTCTCCATCCATTCCCTCTCCGACTCCTGCTTCCTAACTGTTGTTGTTCGCGCAGAAGCTGTGTGTTCGTCTTCGGTTTTTGATCCAGAGGGCCGCTGATATACTTCTGATAGGTACGCGATTGCCTGAACTCTTCCCCTATTTCTACCGGAGTACGAGGATGGTCGTCTCCTGGTTCTAACAGGCTATAAATCTCAGCAAAGTCAGGTTGTTTGAAATAGGTCTTTGCCTCTTCCGGTGGCCCAAAGTAGACCAGATTGCCGCCCGTCGCCAGGAAGCAGACATAATCACAGACATTGATATTATTCGTTGCGTGCGTGACCAGGAGAACGGTATGCCCTTTATCGGCCAGTTTGCGCAGTAAGAGCATCATCTTACGATCCAGACCAGGGTCCAGGCCAGATGTTGGCTCATCCAGGAAAAAAACACTTGGTTTCGCCAGCAGTTCAAGGGCAATCGACACACGTTTGCGTTGCCCACCAGAGAGGCGACTGATAAGGAGCGAACGGCGATGTTTTATCTCTACATCATCAAGCACCTCATCAATGCGTTGCTCGATCTGTGCCTCAGTAAAGTCTTGTGGCAGACGAAGCTTGGCAGCATAGTACAACGCACGCTCGACGGTCAGGTCACGGTGAATGATATCTTCCTGTGGGACATAGCCGAGCTGCGTGTTGAATGCCGCTTGGTTACGGTAGTAATCCTGTCCATTGTAGAAGACTGATCCTTCTTGAGCGGGACGCAGACCACTCAGAGCATCCAGTAACGTTGTCTTACCAGCACCAGAACCACCAACCAGTGCGACAAACGAGCGTGCTGGAATGCTTAGGGAAATATCATTGAGCAGTATCGTTTGATTGTTGCCCACCTTTTTAAGATCAAGGGCATCAATGCGAATGCTCTCGCTCTCATCATATTGCGTCAGTTCTGTTGGAGTATAGATGAATCTGAACGGTCCAATACGAATTTCATCGCGTGGCTCAAGCAGTTGGCGCGTCACTTGCAAACCATTGACGTAAGTATGATTCGTGCTATTCAAATCGGTCAGGAGATAGCTTTCCTGTTCTCGTGTTAGTTGGGCATGATGAGCCGAAACCTGTGGATGATTCAGCACCACATCATTATCTTGCAAACGCCCCAGCGTAATATCAGCAGCACCTAATTGGAGAGGCTTTATGCGAGGAGGTATTTCCTGGCGAGAGCTGTTCCCATCATTGTAGGTTAGCGTCACTAATGAGCCATACTCGTCCGTTATACGGAATACATCGCCACGCGCTAAAGGCTTGCGGAAGACCTCATCCCCCTGAATCTTGCGTCCTTGATACAGCAATCCATTTGCCGTTTTCTGCTGTTCAGGATGTGGATGAATCAGAACATATCGCTCACCCTCACGCACAATTTGCATATGAAAATCTGAGACGCATTGTTCAGCAATCACTACATCATTCGTTGTATCGCGCCCGATGTTGATAACCCGCTGAGCAAGGGGATATTTCTGATGCGTCTTGCCTGCGTTATCTGTTATTTCCACTGATGGAATACCGAGAGCCGTGAGCGAAGCAACTTTGGTTCCAGAGGACTTTGCTAGATGCTCTTGAGGGACACCGAGTGGAGGCTGTGCTACGTCTTCACTTTGCATGTCGTCAAGAGAGAGAAGAAACAGGAATGCGCTATCCTCCCCCAACTCAATCATGGCATTGTGGGAAAGAGTGTTCCCTTCGGTGCTCTGTTGATCAACGGCAAGAGAGCTGCTCTGGGAAAGCTTTTCGACCCTCCATAATCCATTATCCCATAGAAGGCGAGCGTGGAAGCGGGAAACCTTCTGATCGAGAACAGTAATATCGTTACTTCTGTCGCGTCCAATAGTCGTAATCGGCCGAACAATATCAAAGGTGGTACCACTGAGTGGCCCTTTCAGAAACTTGATCCAAGCTCGACTTTGCACTTGCTCTACAGTATTCATACGTTTGCTTCCATCTCTTTTATATATATGTAGGAAAGAGTTGCCAAAAGTTCCTGAAATAGCTCTACCTGAAGATAAGTATATCAGCTTCCCTTTTAAGTGGCAACTTCCTTTATCTGACTCAGTACTACGTAAGCTGCTATTATAAAGTGCAACGTATTGAGACATTAGCCAGCGAGAGGACCTGAAATGCTCTTATTTTGGAACGCGTTGATTTGCTGCTGCGAAAAGCCTGCGATTCTTGCCGCGCTGAGTCCATCCAGTTCAGGTGTGGTATGACCAGTAAGCTGGTCGGCAACGGCGCGACCGATGGCGGGAGCGATAGCGAAGCCGTGACCAGAGAAAGCCAAAGCCAGAGTCAATCCAGCAAGATTGGGCGCGGGACCGATGAAAGGAATGCCGTCGATGCTTTCGGCTTCCAGACCGCACCAAGCCTGGGCCAGTTCCTGTTGCGCGACAGCGGGCAGAACCGCACAGGCATCTTGCCAGTTTCCCTCAATGCTTGCCGGGCGCGTTGTGTAGGCGAGTCGATTCGGCGAAATATCGCCGGGCCAGCCGCCTCCTAGCAAGAAGGCACCGTTTTGGAGTTGTTTCAGCGAAAGAGCGCGTCCCAGAGTACCTAGCACTGGTTGTAAGACGTGCAGAGGTGCAGGGGTCGAGAGTAGCATTTGGAGGGCGAGCGTTTTGATTGGTAGAGACAGACCTACTCCATTGGCTAATTCATCGCTCCAGGCACCAGTGGCTAGCACGACTTGCGGTGCCTGAACAAGACCACGATCTGTTTCAATGCCAGTGATGCGCTGCCCAGAGACAAGCAGGCGTTTGACAGAAGTGTGCTGCCAATAAGTAGCTCCATGACGCTGTGCGGCAGTAGCGAAGGCACGCGTTGTGAGCGGCGGATCGGCCTGACCATCAGCGAGGCTATAACTGGAAGCGAGAATGTGTGGATGCAGGAATGGCACGACTTCATGAGTAGCTTGGCGATCTAGCAAAGTGACATCGTGGAAGCCCAGAGCGTGTTGCTCTTGGACAAACTCGACTAACTGCGCCGCTTCCTCGTCGTTCTCAGCTAGAAGCAAATTGCCTCCCTGACGATAGTGCAAGTTCGCTTCCAGTTCCTCAGAGAGGGTAGGCCAGCGTGCAATAGCCTCACTCGCTAGGAATGCTTCTGCTGGATGGCGACCTTGGCGGCGTACACCACCTGCACTCGCCCAGGAAGCGACGGGAGAACTGGCGACATCGCCACGTTCTATCACCAGGACGTGGCTTCCCATGCGTGCAAGGTGATAGGCAATCGAATTGCCGATGACACCCGCGCCAATAATCACAATATCGTGGGGAAATATGCTCATCTTTCAGAAAACTCCATCTGCTCGATACCTATCTGTTTCTAACGCTTTAGTCCTATAGACTACA
>CAXTWV010000024.1:18861-28248 GCA_964248005.1 uncultured Ktedonobacteraceae bacterium
AAAAATATGCTATACTTGAGTAGCCAGAGTACCTTGATTTATACGAGGAGGCCCTCAGTGGAGCAAAAAAAACCACATGCTCGGTATGATGAATTTGCTGACCAATTTACTTCTGTCATGCACACACACTGGTCCGATATCCTCCAAATTGTGAACCGTCAATCACCCCGTGTTGCAACCCTTTTACGTGTTGCAACTCCTGGTGGTCTCAAACGTACAAATGGCACATGGCACATACAAGTCGTAACAAAACGACTTGTGCTCTATGAAAAACTACACCAGCCTCAAGATAATGAAATTGTGGCACAGGCAATACGATTGTGGGCACAGTCTACAGCTCAACTCAAGCTACCACGCTTAATCGTCGCTTTTGAATTGTAGTTGCTTGGCCCATTCTGCTCGATTCAGAGAACATAGAAGGAGCCTTGCATGTCTACCGCACAGCCAAAGGCACGGAAACGCTTTCCGGGTCTCGACCCTATTGTCCTGCAACATCCCTATGATCGTGTGGCCCTTGCTGCTCTGCAAAGAGTGCCGGGACTTGATATTGTCATCCGCAAATTTATTGAGTTTTTTCCTGAACGCGTTGCCTATATTCAAAACGTTGCTCAAACAGTTCGCGTCTCCTCTACACAATGCTCACAACTTTATGCACAATTGCAAGAGGCATGTGCCATTCTCGATGTACGTGAGCCTGAATTATATGTCGCGCAATATCCTGTTCCCAATGCCTACACGAGTGGACACGACCATCCTTACATCGTGATTACCACAGGGCTGCTAGATTTGATGGATGAGGACGAAGTACTTGCTGTCATTGCACATGAACTCGGTCACATTAAATCCGGTCACGTCCTCTATAAAACAATGGCACGCGGTATCGGTTTCGTCCTCACCATTCTTGGCGACATGACACTAGGGTTAGGACGGCTCATTGGACGCACGTTAGAGTCAGCACTCCTTGAATGGGACCGCAAATCAGAGTTTACCGCAGACCGCTCCTCGCTCGTTGTGGTACAGGACCCACAGGTCATGCTTTCACTCATGATGAAGTTCGCCGGTGGAACACTATTTCAGAAGCAGCAGATGGATGCAAATGAATTTCTAAAACAGGCAACACTCTATGAAGATGTTGATGCAAACATGCTTGACAGGCTCTATAAAGGGCTATTGGTCACAGCTGTCAATCATCCACTTACCATTGTTCGTGCAAAAGAAATCATGAATTGGTCAGAGAGCAAAGAATATACAGACTTGCTCGCCGGACGCTATCCTCATACTCCCAGTTTGAATGGTACTGGAACAAAGAATGCAACACAAGGTAGAGCATCCGTTACTACTGAGTCTCAACTTGTAAAATGCCCTCATTGCGGACGGGAGCAAATGAACCATCGCTTCTGTAGTTTGTGTGGTGGAGCGATAGAATGAGCTACAGCAATTCACAGTAATGACTATGCGAACCGATGTAGAAACTGTAATAGAGGAGGAACAACGTGCAAACATGTGCGTTGTTCCTCTTTTAGCTAGCGGATAGACTTGTGTTGATAGCTCTGAAGACGCTCATCCTCTAAGCGATAATTCTCTTTATGGGCCTCACAAACAATTTTGCAGATTTCTTGCGGGTCGTCAGAGATACGAAGTAAGGAGGTATCCCCATGCGAGATTTTGCCTGAATGTAACATTGTGCCTTGAATCCAACTGACAAGACCGCTCCAATAAGTCGAACCATAGAGGATAATAGGAAAGTTATTTACTTTTTGCGTTTGAATAAGTGTCAATGCCTCAAAGAGTTCGTCCATCGTCCCAAAACCGCCCGGATAAATGACGAACGCATCTGAATATTTCATGAACATAGTCTTACGCACGAAAAAGTAACTAAAATCAAGCGAAATGTCGAGGTAGTGATTTGCAAATTGCTCAAAGGGCAGTTCGATATTACAGCCAATTGAAAGATTGCCTCCCTCTTGCGCTCCTTTGTTTGCGGCTTCCATAATGCCAGGACCACCACCTGTGATGATTGCAAATCCTGCTTTTGCCAGTAAACGTGCGGTTTCCACAGCTGATGTATAGTCGGCATCGTCTTGTTTGGTTCGTGCAGAGCCGAAGATGGTCACAGCAGGTGGTATATGCGCAAGGGCGTCAAACCCGTTTACAAACTCACTTGTAATCCGCATCACGCGCCAAGGGTCTGTAAGCGTAAAATCGAAATTCATCGCACGATCAAAGGCGTGCTGTTCTTGCTTGACTTGCTCTTGTGGCAACGGGTCTGTTGGACTTACAAGTTGTTGTGTAGGACGGCTTAGCAAGCGTTCATCTTCTGTTACTGCATGGCCTTTACTTCTCGCGGACCGATAGCGATCCTTTGTTCTTCTGTTGTTATTATTTAAGCCGGAAAATTTTCCGTTATTATGACTCATTACAAATTCTCTTCTCTATATAATCCAGATTAGTGTTTGCTCTCTTTTCCCTGCTCCAACGTTCGCGGCTTGAGAACAATTGTGGCGAGCGGTGGAAGCGTTAAGAGGAGAGAGTGTGGGCATGATTGCCAGTAGATGGGGCCGCTTTGCATTGGCTGATTGTTCACAAGTCCACTCCCACCATACCGCTCATCGTCGCTATTGATAACTTCATAATATTCACCAGCATACGGCACTCCTACTCTATAGCCGTGACGCGGAACCGGCGTGAAATTACAGACAAAAATGAGTGTATCCTCTTCCCGTCCACTACGTCGCATAAAGGATATGACGCTGTTGTCCGAGTCATGTGGGTCTATCCAGGAAAAGCCTTGCTCGTTTGTATCTAATACGCTTAGAGCAGGCTCTCGGTGATACACGCTATTGAGTTCACGTACAAAATCTTGAAGTTGTGCATGATGTGGGTCGCTTGGTGGCGTGAGTAGATGCCAGTCAAGACTTTCCGCGAAATTCCATTCGTGCCATTGTCCAAATTCTCCACCCATGAACAGCAATTTTTTCCCTGGATGACCCCACATATAGCCATAAAAGGACCGCAGATTCGCGAATTTTTGCCATAAGTCTCCCGGCATTTTGTTAATCATCGAGCCTTTGATATGAACCACTTCATCGTGTGAAAGCGGTAACACGAAGTTTTCAGAATACGCATACATCAGTGAGAAGGTGATATTGTTGTGGTGATAGCGTCGGTAGATAGGATCGAGATGCATATACTCAAGCATATCGTGCATCCAGCCCATGTTCCACTTGTAGCTAAAGCCCAGCCCCCCTACATAGGTAGGACGTGATACAAGCGGCCACGAGGTAGATTCTTCGGCGACTGTGATCGCTCCTTGCTCTTCTGCGTAGACAGCTTCATTCAGCTGACGCAAAAAGTCCACCGCTTCCAGGTTCTCGCGGCCTCCATATTGATTTGTGACCCATTGCCCTGGTTCACGCATATAGTCCAGGTAGAGCATAGAGGCAACGGCATCGACACGCAAGCCATCAAGGTGATACTCGTGCAACCAAAACAGTGCGCTGGCTATCAGAAAGTTCTTTACCTCACTTCGTCCGTAGTCAAACACATACGTGCCCCACTCTTTGTGCTCTCCCTTCCGAGAATCAGCGTATTCATACAGATGCGTGCCATCAAAGTAGCTCAGTGCGTTTCCATCTTTGGGAAAGTGTGCTGGCACCCAATCGAGTAACACGCCAATACCTTGTTGATGCATATAATCGACAAAGTATTGAAAATCTTCTGGTGAGCCGAAACGACTTGTTGGAGCATAGTACCCTGTGACTTGATAGCCCCAGGAGCCATCGTAGGGATACTCTGTGATTGGCATTAATTCTATGTGCGTAAAGCCCAAATCTTTGACATACTCAGCAAGAGCTACGGCAAGCTCACGATAGGTCATATAGCTATCTTCTTCGGTCGCACCTTCCTGGTGCCGCTCCGGTACATGACGCCATGAGCCGAGGTGTACTTCGTAAATCGACACAGGAGCACTTACTTCCTGTCGCTTCTCGCGTTGGAGCATCCATGCGCTATCTTGCCATGTATGTTGATGAATGTTCGTGACAATGCTTGCCGTCTGCGGACGGAGTTCGGCTGCAAAGCCATAGGGGTCAGTTTTGTCTACGGAATAGTTATTGTGACGAGAATATATGGCATATTTATACAGTGCGCCAACCTGCACGTTCGGGACGAAGCATTCCCACACACCAAGATCGTTATGAAGTAGATGCATGAGTGCCGCACTACGGTCCCAGTTATTGAAATCTCCTATAATAGAGATCGCTCGTGCGCCGGGTGCCCAAACCGCAAAATTGACACCAGAGACCCCGTTGACAACACGGGGATGCGCCCCCATTTTCTCATAGATGCGGTAGTTTTTTCCTTGCCCAAACAGGTAAAGGTCGAAATCGCTAAACAGCGATGGTGCGTCTTGTTGGAAGTCCGACTGCTGCGGGCTGTGTGGTGTTGCCATATTTTTATCCTTTATCGTCTTCTTTTTACCTCATAAGGATAGCATATGAGGCAAGTTCCATGACATGGTATAGTATATACGTTTTTGGGCAAAGGAGGTAATTTGTTGAGTGCGCTATGCTTTTTGCTTTAGCAGGGAATGAGACTTCCAACCTCATAGATACGTATACAGGATATCAAGATATTTTGAAAGGAATGTACTCATGACTATAGACTTACAGAGAATGAAAGAGCGGTTAGAGGCTAAGCAGAAAGAACTGCAAGCAAATATGGCAACATTAACTGAGGCACATCCTACCCCAACAGACCCCATTGAGATTAGCGAGGGACCACAAGAGTTTGAGGAGACCAACATAGATTTTACAGAAACACAACAGGAACAGTCTATCGAGGTCAACGAACAGGCACTACTTACCTTGGTTCAGGCCGCTTTGAGACGCATCGAGGATGGTACCTACGGAAAAAGCGTTGTATCGGGCAAGCCTATTCCAGAAAAGCGACTCGAAGCCATCCCATGGGCAGACCGCACCATTGAGGAAGAGGAGCAGGCAGAGGAACGCAACTTGGGCCGTGAGGAGTTGTACGATACCGATACAAACGTATCCTAACCAAACACGAGAGAGGACACGGCGGGCCGATGAGAAACTTATCGGCCGCCGTGTTCTCTCTCGTGTTCGAGTTCCTCTGATAGACAAAAAAGAGAAAAAGGTGTACTATAGGGTGCAAGAATAGGAACATGTTGTAGGAAGAAGAGACAATTGTGACGCCAAGAGCAACCAGCCGCGCCCGTATCTATGATGCATTCGCATTACTTGTAGCTATTGTTGTTATTGTACTCGATCAGTGGACAAAGTTTTTAGTGGTTACACACTTGAGTCCCCCTGAAAGTAAAAGCGTCGCCCTTGTAAATCCATACCTGATTCTCTACTATATTCAAAATAGCGGAGCAGCTTTCAGTATGCTCAAGAATACGGTCGTGCTGGTCGTGCTTATCGCAGTCGCGTTGATTGTGGTTGGCTATATCTATGTGCGCATTTTAAATAAGGGTCCGTTGTATTACAAAATAATTTTTGGCTTAATCATCGGGGGCGCACTGGGAAATGTGATCGACAGAATACACAACGGGGGCTACGTTGTCGATTTTATCGCGTTTCGTATTCCGCAGATTAACTTCTACTTTGCGATTTTCAATGTTGCCGATGCCTGTATCACTATTGGGGTCGTGTTGCTCTTCGTGTTCATTTTCTTTTCGCGTCGTCCTTCTCATGAGGAACGTGCGGAAGATAATGCCTCACAAGAAGAGACGGTTAGTCATAAATAGTTCGACGCTATGAAAGAGTTACAATCCTTGGAAGAAACACAGTCATACGATGTTCAGGAAGAACAGATTGGTCAGAGGTTAGACCGTTTTCTCGCTCCTCTCCTTCCTTCTCTCTCTCGTACAAACATACAGCAGCTTATCACTGATGAAGCGGTGCTGGTAAAAGATAAGGCAAGTAAGCCTGGTTATGCGCTTAGACGTGGCGATGTTATCACGATAGTGCGCTCAACACTCGTTCTCCCTCCCACAAATGCCACGGCGCATGAGCTTCCTCTCGACATTCTCTATGAGGATGATGATCTACTTGTCCTGAACAAAGCTCCAGGCATGGTCGTACATCCTGGTCCTGGACATAGCGACGATACGCTCGTGAACGCGTTGCTGGCTCGGTATCCAGAACTACAAGGGGTGGGAGAAGATGGACGCCCCGGCATCGTGCATCGTCTCGATAAGGATACATCAGGCTTGATTATCATTGCTCGTAATAGCCGAACGCTCACAGCATTGATGGAGCAGATGCAAGGTCATAGCATTGTAAAACGCTATCTGGCACTTGTCGAAGGGGATGTTGCACACGATCAAGGCAGTATCGATGCGCCTATTGGTCGCGACACGCGTAACCGCCAGCAAATGACCGTTACCACACGCGACAGTCGTGAGGCTCGCACGCATTTCCGCGTGTTGCAACGTTTTACGCGTCATACACTCCTCTTGTTGCAATTAGAGACAGGCCGCACGCATCAGATACGTGTGCATCTTAAAGCGATAGGACATCCTGTTGTTGGTGATCCTGTTTATGGCTCTGGAAACGCCCCGAAAGGTTTCACATTGAACCGTCAGTTTCTTCATGCCTATCAATTGCAATTTGACCATCCGATAACAGGAAAGCTGATCGAAATAGAGGCACCGTTGCCAAAAGACCTCCAAAATATTCTTACGAAAGAATCTTTCCTGTAGACACCTAGACCCTTTCAGGTGTCTATGTTATACTTTGCTCAGACAAGAAAACAACAAACTTTCCACACAAGATTGTCTGAGCAGCGTCCCTGTTCAGCCCCTTTTATTTCATTATGAAGCGCATCTACGCGCATACTCACCCATTTAGGCTAATATTCGTCTATTACTTTGCATAATCACGTCCTTTTCTGTACAATGCCGACACTACCACCTGTAGTACATCATGTATATATATCTTATATAAAATGGATATGTAGTAGAAGTTGGGACGCATCGACTGGAAGATGGTATTTCTTCACATTGCTTGAGGAAACATTTGCTTTCGTCCGCGAGGAGAGGAGAATTTACACATGTCAGTAGCAGAAGTACAAGTATTAGAAGCGACAGAAGAGTCAGAAAAAATAACACCTAAAAGCGTATTGCGATATAGACCTATAGGAAACGCAAATAATAAACTTCCCACTGGAAGACATTCTATTGTTACAAATGCGGCAAGACCAAGTGTGCAGCGTGCGTCTCGTCCCCGATCAACACAATCTCAGGACGACATCCACGAATGGAAAAGAGCAGATGACAAGGGAAAAGATACAAAGTCAAACGCTTCTAAAGATGGAGCAGACGCGAAAGCTTCCCCTTTAGCGACACGCCCAATGCGTACTGCAGTTCGACCCGTGCCAACAACACCGCGGCCTAAACTGTTGTTAAGAAAATCTAAGGTGTCGCGTCAAGCCCATCCTCTCTTATATCTAGGCATTGGCATGATTGCAATGCTGCTGCTTTGGACAGTGCTCAGTAGTGTTTTCGGCTGGTTCGCTACGACTGTTGATGATATCCGCTATGGTCGTCCACGTACCTATCAAACTGATGCATTTGTTGGGCATGCCGAACAAGGTGGCACGCCAAGTCACTTTATTGCTATCAACCTTAATCGACGTATTGAGATAATTGAGTTACCGGGTGGAGACGCCACACACGCAAAAATCTATCTCGGCCCTCAACTCTTTGGTGCAAACGACGATCTCACTCCCGTTACGCTCACCTTCATAGACGTAAACGGCGATCACAAACCTGATATGATCGTGAATTTCCAGTCATCACGTATCGTGTTTATCAACGCTCAGGGTGGCTTTCGTCCACTCCTTCCGTCGGAACGTCATCAGGTAGAGCAGTTTCTGAAGCATGCGAACTTGTCGTCTTGATAAACGATATGGTGAGTTGATACACTTCTTCGCGTTCGACACCTGTTGTGATAACGTGATCAGACTCTTTGAGCCAGTGCAAAGATTTTGAGGGGACAGAGGTGGTGAGTCGATATAATTCTTCGGCGCACTTTGGTTCGACAGTCTGATCACGTTTGCTTTGAATGATAAGCAATGGAACGCGCAACTTGCTCAAGTTTCTTCGGGTCTGGTTGATAAGAGCAATCAGTTCCGCAATAGCTGGCACAGGGATACGGATAAGTGTTTTGATATGATTGACGATTTGAGGGTCTTTGAAATCAATAGTTGTAACGGTTGCATCGCGTAATTGTGCTTGTTTGAGAATTTCAGCCTGAACTTTCGGGTTGCTAAAATTCAAGGCTTTGAGCGGGTAGAACCATTTAATAAAGTAGCGAGCAAGCGGTACGAGTCTCGTTTGTATGTTGCTATCTAATCGTGTTGGAGTAGACATCGCGATAACGCCTGCAAGACGCTCTGGATGGCGAATGGCAAGGTTCAACGCAAGCACGCCACCCATCGAAAGTCCTGCAACAAAGACCGTTTTATAATGAGCAAGTTGCGCCAAACCTTCCTCAACAGATGCAAGCCACGTTTTACGACCTGATAGGATCAGTTCTTCTGGGTCCCCGTTATGTCCTGCGACAAGAACCCCATAAACACGTATACCTTGTTCCGCTAAGGCATCTCCTAAACCTCTCATCTCCGTTGGTGTGCCGCTAAAGCCATGAATGAGCAGACAGGCTATTTCCGCGTCTTCGGGACCAATCATGAAAGGAACGTTGAGTTGTTGTGCCACACATTCTCTCCTGTTGTGCGATATAAAGATTGTATTAACCATAGCACGCTATGATGGAACGTATCAAGCGGAAACAAATTGATAGATTATGTTGTTGTTATTGGTGAAAGGAAGTGCATTATGAGTGATTTAACAAACAAACCAGAATCGTATTGGAAAGAAAAGTTAACACCAGAGCAGTATAGAGTTGTTCGCAAAAAGGGAACAGAGCGAGCTTTTACAGGGGCACTCTACAACAATCATGAGAAGGGCGTCTATGAATGTGTTGCCTGTGGACATCCGCTCTTCGCATCGGATGCCAAGTTCGAGTCAGGGACAGGCTGGCCTAGCTTTGACAGTCCTGTGAACGTAGAAAACGTGGAATTGCACGAGGACCGTTCGTTCTTTATGCGACGTACAGAAGTTGTGTGTAAAAATTGTGGTGGACACCTCGGACATCTCTTTGAGGATGGTCCAAGAAACACCACTGGCATGCGCTATTGTATCAACTCTGCCTCGCTCAACTTTCGTCCAGAAAACGACGATTTGCAAGAAAAATAGTAAAATTCATATAGCCATAGAATATTAAGTAAATTAAGCATGCAAAGTGCTGACTAAACCCCATCCACGCATCTCCTTCCAGTAGTAGATAAGGAGTCCACGGA
>CAXTWV010000025.1:0-13293 GCA_964248005.1 uncultured Ktedonobacteraceae bacterium
TTAGCAGATACCCCTTCTTTCTGCAACTTTGAGACCCCTGCTGAATAGTTACTTCCTCGCATACTTGACAGAACCTTTGCAGGCAGCTATACTCAATATAGCAAATAGTTATGCGAGGTGTAGTGATGAATTTAGCGGAGAAGATGAAACATTTACGAGCGGTCGAGGGCGACTTGCGCGGCTTGAACCGACCAATGACACAGGTTGAAGTGGTTACAGCTATGCAGGAAGAACTAGGTGCCAAGGTAAGTCAAGCGTACTTGTCTCAATTGGAACGCAACAAACGGCTTCACCTCACAGCGTCTAGCCGCGATGTCTTGTCACGCTTCTTCAAAGTTCATCCCGGCTATCTCATCAGCGATCCGCCCGATTATAGTACAGATATTGTCACTGAAATGGAGTCTGACGGCGACCGACTTGGCACATGGCTGGCAGCAAGTGCTCATGAATGGCACTCGGAGCCAGATGCACAAGTTTTTCTGCAGCAATTGGCTGATACAGAAGACCCACGTCGCTACCTGAAGCTTTTCAGCAAGCTGATGAATTTATCCATCGACGAACTCGAAGCCATTGTCGAAGCAGTGACAACCGTAAGTACCGATGTTGATTAATACAGATTGTAATTTCTCGTATCTCACACGTCTATATATACAGACAAGAGTCCTTAGCAAGTACACGTAAGCTAGCATATATAAACTATCAGTATTTTTGAGCTACATACATAGAGGAAGGAAAGCTATGATTCAGAGACCAAAAGAACATGCTCCACATCGACATATTCTCGGTCGCAGTCCATTACTACAACGTCATCCGGTCATCACGCCCGTAGTTCTTCTTTGTAGTTCTCTTCTACTGGGAGTTGCGAGTATCTTCGCTGATTCCGTATTTTCAGTACTCACACTCGTTGGAGTGCCTGTCGGCACACTCGTTCTTCTTTGCGTATTAGTGGCCTTTGTCCTAGGAATCGCTGGTGTTCTTGCGGGCATTATCGGTATCCTCGAACAAGTAGATCGGTCCTGCTCTCCAACAGGAGCATCGATACTTCCGTTTTTACGGCTAAAGGAGCAAACCTATGCCAATCGCAACTGATGCACTTTCATTAGTTTTCATTGCCTGTTTCCTCTTCGGGTTGCTCTTCCTGGTAGCGGCTACCCTGTTAGGAAGCTTTGGCCATGGAACAAGCACTGTTCACGGCGTTCATGGGGGTACACATGTGGGACATGTCGGTGCGGGGCACAACACACATCTCGTTCATACACCACATCCCATCGGCAAAGGGTCTCTCACTAAAACCACTAGTGGAACACATAGCGGCTTCTCGTTAGTCACCTATGCAAATCCTACTGCTATCGCCTTGTTCGCGTTAGGGTTTGGATTTTTCGGCTATATCTTCCACGATACTGCTGGCTTCGTATTGCCTCTTACGATTATTCTTGCCCTCGTTGGTGGCTTGATTATCGCAGTACTCTTACTCGCGCTCCTGAGTCGTGTCTTTGGTGACAGCGAGGGCGAGACAATACAGGATGTTTCAGACCGCACAGGGTTACTAGGAAAAGTCAGCACGACGATTCAGGAACATGGTATTGGTGAAGTACTCTACGTCTCTCCGGGTGGTATGCGGAAAAGTGTTCCGGCGCGTAGTGTTGATGGGCGGCGTCTGGAACGCGATACAGAGGTTGTTATCGTACAGTATCAACAGGGTGTTGCCGAAGTAGATACTTGGGATCACTTTGTAAATCATAGTGATTCTGAAGGAGTTTCATCTACTACTGCCTCAGATGAGGCAGAAATGGCAGCACTACGCGTCTTGCTTGAGGAACCAGAAGAAAAAGATAGCCAATTTGTTATGCGAAAAGATGCTCAAAAGGAGTAAACTGCAATGGATCCTCTTCTATTAACTGGTATTGGTGTTGTTGTACTTATTGTTGTTGTCTTTATATTACTACGTATCGGTGGAAGTTTGCTACGTAAAGTCGGCCCTAACCAAGCCCTTATCGTATACGGGCAAGGTGGCACGAAAGTTATCACGGGTGGCGCACAGTTCGTCATTCCTATGTATCAGCGTGCGCAAGAATTTCCACTTGAATTGATGTCCTTCGACGTTGCACCTCCACAAGACCTGTATACCTCACAAGGTGTAGCGGTCAACGTAGAGGCAGTCACACAAATTAAAGTTCGCTCCGACGAGCAAAGTATCAAAACGGCTGCTGAGCAATTCTTGAGCAAGCCCCAGGAAGATCGAGAGAACCTGATCCGTCTCGTTATGGAAGGTCACTTACGTGGTATTGTCGGTCAGCTCACAGTTGAAGACCTCGTGAAAGACCCGGAAAATGTGGGTGGGAAGATGCTCAAGACCGTGACACCTGACATGGACAAAATGGGGTTAGAAGTCATCTCGTTCACCATCAAAGATGTACGTGACAAAAACGACTACATTGCGAATATGGGTCGTCCACAGATCGTGGAGAACCGCAAGCGAGCCGATATCGCAGCCGCCATTGCCGCACGCGATACGCAAATTCAGCAAGCAAACGCTTCTCGTGAAGCTGCTGTCGCGAAGTCATCAGCCGATCAAGAACGTGTGAAGGCGGAAACAGAGTCACTCGCACTTCAGGCTGCGTCACAACGTAACCTATCCTTGAAAAAGGCCGAGTTCGATGGCGAGGTCAAACGTCAGCAGGCAGCCGCCGACAAAGCGTATGACATCCAAGCCAACGTCTCACAGCAACAAGTTGTCGCCGAGGCAATCAAGGTGACAGAGATCGAAAAGATCGCGCAGATTAAGGTACAACAAGCCGAAATTCAACGCCGCGAACTAGAACTACAAGCAACAGTGCAGAAGTCAGCGGAGGCCGAACGTCGTCGTGTAGAGACCGTTGCGGAGGCTGAGCGTCAACGTCTCACACTCGAAGCACAAGGTCAGGCAGATGCATCGAAGGCGCGTGGTCTGGGTGAAGCGGAAGCAAATCGAGCGAGAGGTCTGGCGGATGCCGATGTGGTTCGCGCGAAAGGTCTTGCCGAGGCAGAAGTCATTCGTGCGAAAGGTGAAGCAGAAGCCGACGCCATGAAAGTCAAAGCCGCCGCATTCCACGAATACAATCAGGCTGCTGTGTTGGACAAGCTCCTCACCAACATGCCAGAGATCGTGCGTGCCATTGCCGAGCCACTAAGCAAGGTTGATAAGGTGACAATCGTCTCTACTGGAAACGGCTCTGATAGTAGTGGTATTGGTGCAAGTCGTCTCACAGGTGATGTTGTGAACATGGTCGCACAGGTACCGGCACTCTTTGAACTGCTGAGCGGAACACGTATCGGCGATCTGATGAATAACATTCCTGCATTGGCAAATGTTGAGAGTCAGAATGGGACGAATGGGAACGGTGCCAAAAGCGTTCACGTCAATGGGAAAGTAAGCACTGTTGACGCAGCGTCACTTGACAATAAGTAAGCGGACAGGGAGACCGCTGCCTTCATCATTCCCCGAATGCGGCTGGAGTCTCCCCTACATCTCGCTACATCAATACGGAGGGGGGACTCTTGCGGTCTCCCTGTTCACCGTTATTTCGTATCTATTAGTAGATGTACGAACCAGGACACTTATGCATCGTACACAACCAATAAGGGAAACAACGGTTCATCTGGTATCCATGTGGTGCCAGATGATACTTGTTCTTATAACGTCTGGAGTGCCTCATGAATTTGTTGGAACGTGTGCTTACTCTAGTTCGCGCGAACCTCAATACGATGGTCGAGAAGTCGGAGGACCCCGAAAAGGTTCTGCGCCAACTACAACTTGATATGCGCAATCAACTCGTCCAGGTCAAAACACAGGTCGCTACCGCTATCGCCGAGGGCCACAAGTTGCAGAAGCGCAGTAAAGAACGGGTCGCGGAGGCTGAACTGTGGATGAAAAAGGCTGAGCAAGCAATTCAACAGGGCAACGACGATGCAGCACGTTCCGCACTGACACGTTATAATGATATTACCAAACAGGCTCAAAGGTATTTGCAACAGCAAAAAGAGCAAGAACAACTTGTCACGACAATGCGTGGCGCGTTGCGTCAGCTCGAAGCCAAAATAGCGGAGGTTGAAACAACTATTGATCTCCTTGTTGCCCGCAAACGCAACGCGCTTCTACAGCAACGAGTCTTCGATGCCCTCAATGTGACTGGAAACGCAAAGGACAAAGAGCGCACAGCAAAAGCACAAGACGCAGTGATAGAAGCTGAGGCTCGTGCTCGTGCGTTAGCAGACCTGCACAAGCGCAACCTTGACACGCAGCTTGACCAGCTCTCGGCGGAACAGCTTGTCGAACAACAACTTCGGGACCTCAAACGCCGAAGTGACGAGACACAAGAGTCACCTCTCTTGTCAGATGCAGACGATCTACAAGCAGCATCTCTACTCGCCCCACGACCGCCGATGAAGGCACCTGCCAAAAAGCGTGTTGGTATGCGAGAAGAACACGAGACTCAAGACGAGGACAGTCACCGTCAAAAAAAGCTGATTCAGACACGAAAAAATAAACAAAAACATGCTGTTAAAAACAGCAAAGGCCCCGGAGCGATGCGTCGCTCAGCTGCAATTCCTCTTTATCCATTACCTATTGAAAAGTAGTGCGAAGGCAATGATAATAGCCATCGCGATAATAATTCCTACAATAAACGAAAAACGATGGTTTTTTCTTTCCTCCTCGGTTGGAGGCAACTTTTCACTCTGCTCGCTCATACCCTTTATGTCCTTTTTCTGTGTTAACGTAATGCCGCAGCAATGGCACCTTCAACATTTGCCATTACTGCTCCACTCTCGGCTGGTTTCGCTTCTCGTGTGGTCACAAGCACCTGGAATGCACTTTTCTCATCCCCAATGACACGCAAAAGAATATGCCTCTCCGCAGTAGTAATCACAACATCTTCATACGCTCCCCACACTGCCGTGTCAAGCGATTGAAAAACACTTTTCATCACATTACTGAAATGCTTACACATTTGCAACATATCCAAGTCATCTACTGCAACCTGCGCGATAGGGCGTCCATCCATACTCACCACTGCTGCGGCAATAAAGCCATTGATAGAATAACCCAATGTCTGTAATGCGGAAACGAGTGCGTCGTAATTATAGTTGCGTTTCGTGCTCCCACTTCTACGTGGAATAGCTTGTAAATCAGAAGAACTTATTCTGCCTTCTCGATGTATCGCGTTGTGCTTTTGCAAAGGATGTGTGTCACTTGTCCTGCGTGAGGGGGTAAGGCTTTGCAGTGGACCACTTTGCGGTTGACCTTCCTCATTGGGGGATTGCCATTCAGGAGAGGCAGCTTTTTGTCCATTCGTGTCGGTTTTTAACGTCTTTTGCGGACCCGTCATCTCCTTGACTCTCTGCTCCACAAGTCTACGTGGTGTGCGAATAGGTGCCTGTATCTGTGTTGGCTGCCATTCCGCTGGAGGTGGCACAATGGGAGTCACAGGAGGAGAGGTCCTGGCGGCACTGGTTGACGCGGAGCCGGAAGGCGACAAGGGGTGGACTACAGGTATATCTGCTGCTGTAGGCTGATCTGTCAACCAGGAAGGTAGATCACTGCGTCTCATGGGTGTATCTTCATTCCCTAGAGAGTCGTTGTGCAACTCGGCAGATTTACTCCGCCCATTGGAAGACGTTCCATGCGTACCATTACTTCCGCTCGCTGTTGTATTAACAAGAGGTGTTGCGGGAACGCTTGAGGGTGTGGGGCGCATATTGATGCCGGAGAACTTGCCCGTCTGTTCCCACCACTCTTTTTCACTTTCACTCATACCATGTACACCATTCCTTCCTGGCATATCCTGCTCCGACATTGGAGAAGCATTGATAGGGATGAAGGCATTCGATTGAGCAGGAAATGATTCTTGTATCTGGTCTGTGACATGCTCTGTCAACACCATAAACGGCGTATCGTCCTCCTGTGAGGAAGGCGATAGCACAACTGCTTTATGCTCTCCACTGAGCTGTTGTTGCATCGAATTATATTTTGTGCGATATTGAAATGCTTGCAACACAAGTCGTGACAATGGTTGCGTCACATTTGGCTGTACCTGTTGATTCCATGGTTGGTGGACCACTGTTCCAGTCTTATGCGCCGCAAGCGCGAAAAAAGCCTCTTCGCCGCGCAACATGCCATATTCGGCCCATACGAGATTTCCATTATGAAAACAGAGCATACCCCGCTCTTCCAGGCCAGTACTAATCAGAAGGGCGATACTCTTACGGCTCGCAGAAACAATTTGAATGACATCGAGGAGATCGAACGAGTCCAGATCAGCAGAAAAGCCGGTTTGCACGAGGAGACGCCGCAATTCTTCTTTCAGGCGATGCAGGTCAAGTGGTTTTTCCAGATAGCTAACAGCACCTCTCTCTAACGCATGTGTACGAAGTAGAGGGTCTGAATTGCCGACGAGTATCACCCGTGTGTTGGGACGATAGGCACGCAACCATTGTAAGAGTTCAAAGCCCTCAGCCCCTGGTGTATTGAGGTCACAAATAACGACATCATGTACCTCTGCCCACAGGATTCGCACAGCATCCCGTCCGTTTGTCGCGCCATTCACGGTATAGCCGTCTTTACGAAGAGAACTGACAATGCTTCGGTTGAGGCTCTCTTCGTCCTCAACCACAAAAATACGCCATCGTTCAGCCATGATTCCTACCGCCTGAAAGTACTTCCCTTATATGTTCATGCATCCACGTACACAAACACACTTGTTGCTCCTGCAGTTTATAACACGCTACTTTTTGCAATTCGTCTATGCACGGTCAGCTGCTTCCTAGTCACTTGCAAGAGTGTATCACGATGCTGTAGGGATAGCAAGATACAGACGCTTTTTGGTTTTTCACATCTCCTCCTCAAACATGATATACTCCCATAGGGCCTCCCTACGATTCCATCAGCCCGAA
Source organism: uncultured Ktedonobacteraceae bacterium (assembly GCA_964248005.1). Classification (GTDB taxonomy): domain Bacteria; phylum Chloroflexota; class Ktedonobacteria; order Ktedonobacterales; family Ktedonobacteraceae; genus JBBQVS01. Next base: position 6,931 of record CAXTWV010000025.1, read on the forward strand.
AACATTTTATAGATAAGAGGGAACAACACGATGATGCCACATACTATAGAGCAGGACACATGGAAACAAATAGCGGGAACAGCCGCGGCGAAGCTTGTTGAAGATGGGATGGTTGTCGGGCTTGGCACTGGCTCAACCTCAAATTTTTTGATTTACGCGCTCGCGAAGCGTGTGCAAGACGGCTTACATATAATTGGTGCAATCTCCTCTTCTCAGGCTTCGCACGATTTAGCGGCTAATCTTGGTATTCCTGTCACTGACCTCGACACGCACCCGACGCTCGATCTCTATATTGATGGTGCTGATGAGGTTGACACGCAACTCAACTTACTTAAAGGAGCTGGTGGTGCGCTACTTCGTGAAAAGATTATTGCCTCGGCAGCACGTCGTTTCGTCGTTATCGCGGATGTGACAAAGCAAGTCAGACACCTCGGTCAGAACTTTCCCGTTCCTGTTGAAACAGTCCCCTTCGCTATTACGCCAGTACGCAATCATCTGGAAGCACTGGGGGCCATTGTCACACCACGCATTATTGCAGGGAAACCTTTTGAAACCGAAAATGGCAATATCATCCTTGATTGTGCCTTCTCCGGTGGTATCTCCGACCCAATTGGCTTGAACGCGAACATGCATCGCATCGTGGGTGTCGTCGAAACTGGCTTATTCTTGGGAATGGCTGAGCAGGTACTCATCGGTGGGCCAGAAGGCGTACTCACACTACCAGAATAATTGAGTATCCATTCGCAGTACAAATCTAGTCATATATAGGTATCTTTTCAATGTTCACACCGTTTTAATGTAAAGATACCTATTCTTAACGTATTTCTTACATCTCTTTCCCCACTAGTAGCGTATTCTTACTTGTGCATGTTTCAACGTGTCAAGTAGATTTGGAAGTCGAATGTGGAGGAAATTCAATGCAACACTCATCCCCCCTAAGCGCATCACATGGAGCATTTCAGCATCCACTCGCGCAACTAGAAAACACATCAAAGCGTCTTCGTCTCTTCTTTAGTACGGCACTCGTCGCCTTACTCGGTTGGGTCGTCGTACAAACACTCTTCTCGCTCTCACCTTTTGGGCGCTCCAACCCATTTATTGTGCTCACCATCGAATTTTTCTGGTGGCTGAGCCTTCTAGGAGTACTCGCAGTACTCTTTCGACGTGTATTGGGGCGGCTCATTGTGTCAACACATACGCTGAAAGGCGTTGAGAAGCGTCTTGAAGATGCTAACGAGCAGATTGTCCAAAAGAACGTCCTTTTAGAGCAATCCATCAAAGATGTGTGGGCGGCCCGCAAACGCTTTACCATGCCAGCAAAGGTCATCGCCCCTGGTCATTATCAAATACAAGACCTTTTCGGAGGCTACCGTGATGTACGTGTGCAAAACGATATTGGCAGTCACAAACTCGTCTGTGATTGTTATGTATACCAGAAAGAGCAAATCTGTCCACATACGATAGCCGCCGCATCACTCCATCTACGCATCTGGTCTATCCTGCGCCAGAAAAACCGTAGGCGTGAGGAAGCGAAGGTACGCAAAGCGCAGGTCGGGTAGCTAATATTGTTGTAGGGGCTTTAATTCATTACGTCCTCGTTGCCGTTCACGTGTGGGACGAGGGCGTAATGAATTAAAGCCTCTACAATCAACGTATTTCCACCAATTTGTTTATTCATAATTTCTATCGCCAGCATCATGAACAAGTTGATGCAGCGTATAGAGCGTATCTTGCTCATCAGGGGAAATGTCTCCTCTACACTATATCAACCACGAGACGCAACATTTGCCCTTGACGGCTTGTGAGTGTATCGAGCGCGTCCTGATATTCGTCTAAGGGGAAATGAGTTGAGATGAGGGGCGCGAGGTTGAGGAGTCCCGCTCGGTAGAGGTGCAGGACGTAGTTCCAGGAGGCCGCGTTCGCTCCAAACATGCCAAGGACATGCAGTTGGCTACGCACAAAGATATCGCTTTCGACGCTCAAGAGTGCGTTTGAGCCAATCGTGCCTGTGAGCAACACAGTGCCTCCACGTCGCGCAAGTAGCATAGCCTCGACCGCCGCTTGTGCATGAGCAGTGCCTTCAAAGGTGAGGTCAGCACCTCGGCCTCGTGATAATGAACGCACAAGTATTTGTGAGTCGTCTCGACTGGCGTTAATCGTGTGAGTTGCACCGAGAGTACGTCCCAACGCAAGCCGATCTTCGCGAAAACCAATCAGTGCAATTGAAGCTGGGCTATATAAATGCGCAATCTGTACCGCAAGCAGACTCATGGTATCATCACCAACAATAGCCACATTATCCCCTGGTAATAGTCGCGCATGGAGAAAAGCATGTGCAACTACTGCACAGGAGGCTAAGAGTGTTGCTTCGTCAAAGTGGGCCGTGCTTGGGAGAGCATGAACAATCTGTGCTGGTGCGACAACATATTCGGCTAGACCACCCGAACGCGTAAAGCCAAGTTCGTTATAGCCCTTCTCACACAGATCTGTTTCGTTTCTGCTACAGTTGCGACACTTGCCACAATAGAGCAGGCTTTCACTCACGACCTTATCCCCTATTGTGAGGCCATCGACAAGTCCCCCTAGAGCCACGACCTCCCCACTCCATGCATGACCTGGAATGATAGGATAGCGAGAAAAACCTTCGGGCCGTGTGCCACGATACAGATCAGCGTCACTTGCATCAAGGCTTACCACGTGTGAGCGCACAAGCACCTCATCTGGTTTCGGTGACGGTATCGCCACGTCAATCATCTCGACCTGATCGGGTCCACTGATCTGAATAGCTCTCATGATGCCTCCTTGCAAATACGTGATAGAGAACAATGACCATCATTATATCGCAATTTGTCAGATAGGAGGCAATGCGCGTCTTTTTTGGATGCTATGTAGTGGGCAACGCACTCAACCACTGTTCTATATCATGCCACATATGATGACCGATAGCCTGCAATATTTCACAGCTTTTTGTGCCGAGCATTCGTGCGGTACGCATGTCGCCACGCATATACGCAACACGCGCTAGCCCATATAGTGCTTTTGGCATCAGATCGCGGTTTTCTTTTGGTACAGTGATAAGCGTTTCGTTGAACATCGCTGAGGCAAGTTCTATACGTTGCTCTTGTAGATAGATTTCTCCTAAACAGAAGAATAAAGAGCAAAGCAACCAGACATGTCCAACTTTTCGCGCAAACATCAGACCTTCTTGCAAGTATGCTTCTGCTTGCTCGTAGGCTTTCTTATGCATTGCTAATGTTCCTAAATTGAGCAAGACTCCCGCTATTAAAGCGCAATACTGTATCTCACGGGCTAGCGACAATGCCTCTTGTAAGTAGAGCGCGGCCTGCTCATATTTCTCACGCAAGAGTGCTACCGCACCCAAATGTCTTAGTACATTACTCTTCCATTCACGATGATTTAGTAGACGGGCCAGCAGTAAACCGTCTTGTAAGTACTCCTCAGCTTGCTCAAAATGTCCTCGGTCACGCTCCACCATTCCTAGAGGCACAAGCAAACCGATAGTCTTTTCGCGGTGTCCTATTTGCCGTGCTATAGTCAGCCCTTCCTGTAGATACATCTCGGCTTGTGTGTAGTTGCCTCGCTCATATTCTAGCTCGCCGAGATTTGTAAGAAAGAAGCTAATACTTCTCTTATGTCCCATCTGAGAGACCAGTTTCAACCCCTCATGCAGATACGTCTCAGCTTGCTTATAATCACCCCGCTCAAGTTCCACAACACCTATGTTCATAAGCAGTGGGCTAATGAGTTCCGGGTCTCCGACCTGGCGTGCTAATGTCAATCCTTCCTGGAAATACATGTTCATTTGTACATAATCACCTCGCATATCCACAATGTACCCCAAGTTCTTGAGCAATGAACTCTGTAATCCTGCGTCTCCGACTTTACGTGCAAGTGTTAACCCCTCAAGACAATATGCTTCAGCTTGCTTATAGTTCCCATGCTCACCTGCGACATGTCCCAAATATGAGAATAAAAGGCTCGTTAAGGCAGCATCGTCAAGGTGCTGTGCAAGCAATAAACCTTCGCTCAAATACGCTTCAGCTTGCTCGTAATTACCCCACTGCTGCTGAATATACCCTAAACGCTGTAACACAAGTGCCTGCCCGCGAGTGTCCTTTACGCTTTTTGCAACATCGTAGGCACGATGCAAATATCCTTCGGCAAGTAGGTATGATGCGCGTACTTGCCAGAACTGGGCAAAAGAACAGACCATACGCACAAATTCTGTATATTTTTCCAATTTGTATGCCACTTCAAACGCTGAAAGAATGTTTGTACTTTCCAGTTCCAGAGTTGCATAGTCCGTTTGATGGGCCTTGATAAAGCTCATAAAATAAGTGACGAACCGTTCGCTAGCACCTTGCTCTTGATAATGTAAAGCAGCATAGTCAAAAATGGTCTGGTGCAACGTATAACGTCCAATGCCACTGTTTTCTAAAAGTCCTGCATCAGCGAGTACGTCAAACACCTCTACAGGCAGAGCACATACCGCGTTCGCAGCATCTTCTGAAAACGTGTTCGGCTTGGGTGGGAAGACAGACAGGCTACGCAATGCGGCTTGTGCATGGCTGTCCAAGTGTTGATCGCTTACCATAATCACTGATTGAAGTGAAAGATGTGTTGTATGTGGAAGACTTGGGTGATGCTCCACAACTCCCCGCACTTCGGTGAGTTGTAAGCGAGAAGCAGCGTCGCGGAGACGCTGTATAGCAGCATGCATTCTTCTCGGTTGTCCGTTGTATGTCTGCTGTCGTAAGTACTTGCTTATGAGTGTGAGAGCTAAAGGTAAGCCACCTACGAGATGAATAAGTTCATGAATACCTTGTTGCTCTTGTATCATCACATCTGATTCCCATTGTGCGATAAGCCTTACACTGTCATCCTCACTTAATTCATGCAAAAAAACAGGGTTGTCAGACGCAAATTGTAGTGCAATTTGCGGAAAGCGAGTTGTTACAATATATGCACAATTCGGTCCACCGACTTTGAACGCTAACACCGCCTCGATGGTCCATGCATCATCAATGACGAGCAGCATTCGCCGCATGCCAATAGCTATATGAATAGCATTTGCCCACGCTTCAAGGCTTTGTTGTGGTGATGCTTCGGATGGTGCTGTTTGCAGAAGTGCGCCCCATCGACTCAATTGGTCTGACAGCGTGGGTTGAGGACCGAGGCCAGCCCAAAGAATGCCATCGGAGAAGTGGTTACGTACTTCAATATCATATGCAAGATGTATTGCAAGTGCCGTTTTGCCTACGCCGGGTAAACCGTGTAAGGCAATACATGCTGTGTTATCAGTAATAATAGAGTGCCGCAACTCAGCTATCATCGTATTCCGTCCAACAAGTCCTATAGCTCCTGCGAACGACAAAGGAATCATGGGATCATAAAGCACTGTACTATCATGGCTATACGCTTCAAACATATGCTTTTGTACAAGCCCCAGTTCTTCCGCATTTCTTCCAAAGAGGATACAAAGCTTCTCACGGAAATACGGATATGGAGAAGAAAGCCCACGCTCCCAGCGACTGACAGTTACAGGGTCAGTTCCAACTTCTTCAGCAACTTTGGCCTGCGACCAGCCACGAAGAATACGTGCGCTCTTTAAACGATGGTTTGCCTTCATTCTTGCCTCTTCATCGTGATGATACGTATCTTCATTATCGCCCACATAAGATGCAGGTACACGTCTTTGCGAGAACATGTGCTAGTGATATATGAGTACTCGCTACAGACAAGGTCTTACTGGAAACCAAACTTACGAAGTTGCATCCTAGTTGCTCTCTATTTGTTATTGTAGCAGATAGAGATGCCCTGGCATACTATAAACAGAATACATAGCAAAAATAGATATGCTTTTATGTAGAATATTTCTATCACAACCGCTATCTTGTCTATAGCGAGTCAAGCAGACGAAGGAAAAAAGGCTAGAAAGGGTAGATGTGTGACCTACGAGCAACTCTTAGAAATCGCAAAAGAGCGGAATCTAACACAGCAGCACGTCGTCCGAATGCTGAAAGACCTCATCATACATAACGAAACATATCTCATCGCACGTATCAGTGTGGGCCATCATTCAGGCTTCGATGACGTACTTTTACAAACACAACCCGCGCTCGCACTTGCAGTTTCTTTTCTTGAGGAACAGACAGAGGAAGATATGTAGGGACCGATGATGGGATTTAACAAATGAATACGGATACATCGGTCCCTACAGATATCCGTACCAATTTGTTAAACAGCATTATCGCGTCCTCCTGGCCTCTTGATTGCCAAGAGGACGCGATAATGTACATTAACGAAATAACGTGGTAATAAGACCCACGGACGCCCACAAGG
>CAXTWV010000025.1:13303-20858 GCA_964248005.1 uncultured Ktedonobacteraceae bacterium
ACCCTACTATACCCCCATGGGGGTATAGTAGGGTAGCCCCTTGTGGGCGTCCGTGGGTCTCCCAAAGTAATTTGTTAATCTGCATCATCGGTCCCTACAGAATGTCAAAAGGGCAATTTGACAAAAATCGCGAGGACAATTGCTAGTGAGAACACAACTCCAAACACAAGATGTAGTTGCGCTGTCTTCTTAATGCCTGTAACAAACGCCTTACGATCTGTCGCTTGCAGCACGGAACGCACATTCGTAAATGCGAGTGGAAACGTGAGCCAAACCGCGAGGCTAAACAGGGGTAGCACATGCGTCACAGCGAAAATCGTGACAGCAACATAACTGCCGATGAGGAGAAACGCGTGAAAACGTTGCCCAAACTTTTGCCCAAAGCGTACAGGAAGCGTGCGCTTGTTCACAGCAATGTCGTCTTGATAGTCACGTGTGTTATTCATGTTCAGGATCGCAACGACAATAAAGCCAACGGGAACGCTAGCCGCAAAAGCTGCCCACGACCAGGAAGGAATTTGCACATAGTATGATCCCCACGTCATGAGAAAGCCCATCGCGATATAAACCATCACATCACCAAGGCCACGACTGGCAAACTTAAATGGTTCCGCGCTGTAGAAGTACGCGATAGCCATAGCCGCTACACCAAACAGGAAAATCACAGGTCCCACCAGATAGACCAGTAGAAGACCTAGCAAAGCCGCAAGTCCAAAACAAAGAATTCCACCACCAAGCACCTGTCTAGCAGTCATTTCATTCCGAAAGATCACCGTCATTGCTCCCAACGACTCGGCGTGATCGAGGCCATAACGGTAGTCAAAGTACTCGTTGAAGTAATTTGTGCCTATCTGTAAAAACAGACATGAAAAGAGTGTCACCAAAAATGTGACAAGACGAAATGTGCCGTTGTATGCGGCAAGAGCAGTGCCAACAAATACTGGAGTCATCGCGGCAGTAAGTGTAAACGGACGACTCGTCTTTATAATGACATTCCATGCGGGAAATGGGGCATACGAAGATGCGACTCGTGGCAATTGTGTTTCTTTCATAACAACCTCCCTCTCTATTATATAAAACAAAAGTATGTATACGGCAACATCCCAAAAACTGATAGGTTACATAGTGCAACTAAAATTCGTATTCATTCGTGTACTACCCAGAAGCTACATACAAAGGCTTTGAAATGAGCAGAATGTGAGAGGGAGACATTCTTGCTCCACTTCAATCAAGCATGTTGTTATAGTAAGTATACTGTAAGAGATCCCTCATAACTACTATGAGCATATAGAGATTTGAAAGGACAATACAATTATGGCAAAGACATCAGACGCAATCGCCAGCAATGCACAGGATGCACAGAATCAGTACTTCCGCGTTACCGATCAGGTTCCTGAAGAAGTATGGTACTGGGCTGCTCTCGGCTCTATCGTCATCTCGGCAAGCTTGTTTGCCTTCAACAAACGCGACTGGAGCATTTTCGTAGGTCAGTGGCCTCCGACATTCTTGCTCTTCGGCTTGTTCCACAAGTTGCTGCGCCCTTCCCGATAATATGATTATCCGTTAGGATAGAAGGCCCGTCTGTCGTGTATACTGTTATGTACACGATAGACGGGCTTTTCGTCTGTTGTATACAACGAAAATAGAGCAAAGGAGCCTGTACATGCAAAACAACGAAACAGGTAAACGCTGGTCTGAGTTACACAACATCGCGATTGTCACCATCGACTCAGGCAAAAAAGTTGGTACACTCGAAGATTTTTATTTCGAGCCACGAACGAACACAATATACGCTCTGTATGTGAAGACGGGCGTTTTTGGGCATCGTGCGCTCAGATCAACTTCTCTCAACGCTATTGGCACTGACGCCATAACATTTGCTGATGAGGAGAACAACCTTATTGAGGAAAAGGCTGACCCTCTCCTCGCAACACTACCACTAGGACGTGCCTTGCTTACCTATAAGGTATTGAGTGAAGGTGGTACTGTTGTTGGTGCTGTAGGCAACATCGTACTTGATACGAGTGTTCCCGCGAATTTGCGTGTTATCGCGTTTGAATTGGCAGGTGGATTACGTAACAGGCTAAGTGGGCATTATCCAACATTTTCATCTACGCAAGTCGTCCGTTACGGATCAGATGTGCTTGTCATCCCTGACTCGGTAGCTCTTACACTCACAACGCAATAAGTAGTGCGAAGATGGGATGCTGCTCTTGCGTTGCAAGAGCAGCATCCCATCTTCGCGCATTCATGCAGTAAGCAGCAGATATACAGCTAATACAACACCAATCAAGCTCGCAAGTACGGTAAGCACTATCGCGAAACCAGCCTGTGGATGAAATTGTTCGCTATCAATCGAGCGTCGGATATGCAGGAAGTTCAACAACGACACAATCATGATAACCACGCCAAGCAGTGTCAGCGTGACACCAATAAAAGACGAATAGTGAATTGACGAAGCAGCCTGTGTACCACTCTTCAAACCAAGTTCACGCAATAACAGCCCAAAGCGTTCTACCACGAAACCAAACGTGATGGTTGCTAGACCAGTACGTACCCATGCCAGGAATGTACGCTCGTTCGCGAGATGGTCGGTGACATGCTTACTCGCTGTGATACGCTTTATTTCAGGCTTTTGTGCTTGTGCAGCCTCGTTGTTATGTGCCTCTTCTTTCAAGCGTTCATGCCTACCTGTTCCCGCTCATTACAGGCGGCACCACAGCCTCTTTAGCAGCCGGACCCTTTGCTAATAAACCCATTCCACCCTTGTACTTAAAAATGTAAAACAAGAGCAATATCGAAGGCAGAATAATTGCCATGCCAATAATGATGCCAATGAGCAATAAGAGTTGCGTGCTGGACGAGCTTGCCGCCACATCAACCGTCAGTTTTGGCGGAATGATATAGGGTATCTGCGAAACACCCCAAGAGCCGAGCATGAATGCCGCCTCAGCGATGATTAACGCACGTGCGATACGATAATAGGCAAAGAAGAGTGCAGTTGCCGCCCCTACTCCGATAACCATTGTAGCAACTACAAGAGGAATCGCATGATTTAGCATACCTTGCCACAATATAGGAGCCGCAGATATTGCCTCGAATAAGGCTAATGCGCCCAGCACAGCAGTGACCGCACCAGCAATCAGGCCACGTCTGCGAAACATCCTTACGAGATCAACTTTCTTCTGATTCGTTGCCTCGACTGTTAAGAAGATTGCCGCAATGGTTGCACATAAGGCCAGCGAGAGTACACCTATCGTGATGGTAAACGGTGTGAGCCACAAACCACCAAGATTCGCTTGCGTCTTCGGACCGAGGTCCTGTATTTTTCCACTTGCGACAGTTGCCGCCGCAGCACCCAAAAAGAATGGTGTAATCACGCTAGAAACGCTAAACACACGGTTCCAGACGCTTGACGTTCTTCGTAGGCCATGCGTGCGAAAGATGAACGCAGAGCCGCGCAGAACTGTTCCTAGTAACGCAAGCGTCAGTGGAAAGAAAAGCACAGCGACGAGTGTCGCGAACGCGCCAGGAAACCCTGAAAAGAGACCAACAACTAGGAACACCAGCCAGACATGGTTGACTTCCCAGACCGGACCCAGCGCGTCGTCAATCAATGCATGTTGCTCTTTCGCCGTTGGACCTGACACGAATACTTCCCAAATGCCTGCCCCAAAGTCAGCACCACCAAAGACTGCATAAGCAATCAAGGCGAACCATAACACGCTGATTACAATATATGGTAAAGATGGTGGTAAGGTCATAGCTTCCACACCTTCCTGTTAACACTTAAACGCCGACTTTTTCCTCTTGCTGGTCTGTCACATCAGCACTCTCATCTTGACCACTTGATACCGCTTGCCACTCCATCTTAGGCAGTGGTTTCTGCCCCTGACGATATAGCAGGACAACCATTGTAACACCAAGCACGATGTAGATCGCGGCGAAGATCAGAAAACTGATATTGAGAAATGGAGCTGTCGTCACGGCCTGACTGGTACGTAGTAACCCATAAATCACCCACGGCTGGCGTCCCTCCTCTGTCACCACCCATCCAAGTTCTACCGAGAGAAAGGCAAGAGGACCCGCAAGTAGAACACCTAGTAACATCAAACGATACTCTGGGATACGACGCTTGCGCAAGAAGTACAGTAGCCAAAAGAGAGCTGCGATTCCCAGGATGAAGAAGCCACTACCAACCATTCCGTCAAACGAAAGGTGAATAGGCAAGGGATTCGGTCGGTTCTGCGGGGCGAACTCGTTTAAGCCTATAATTTTCGTGTTGGGGTTATATCCTACCAACAAGCTCAAACCATCAGGAATGTCAATTGAATAGTAGTATGTTCCCTTGCCTGTCTGTGCATCATACAGGGGGAAACCACCAATATGAAGAGGAACGTTTGTCGCCGTCTGGAACACACCCTCCATCGCAGCCAACTTCGCGGGTTGCTTTGTTGAGAGATAACGCGCGTTAAAGTCACCACTAACAATTTGTAGGGGTGTTGCAATCAAGGCCATAGCCAAACCCAACAATAAGCCATAACGTCGATAGGTATCGCGCTTACCACGCAACATAGAAAAGGCATAGAGTGCGGCAACGCCGAAGCCACAGGCAACATAGCAGGCAAGTAGCATGTGTACTGTTTCATAAGGTACGCTTGGGTTGAAGATCGCGCTCACAGTATCAATACCCGTCACTTTTCCGTTTTTGAAGATGAAACCCGTCGGGGTGTTCATCCATGAGTTCGTAGTCACAATGAACCACGTTGAGGCGGCACCGCCAATCACAATAGGAAATGAACATAACCAGTGTTGAAACGGTTTCAGCGTATCCCAACCATAAAGATAAATCGCGAAGAAGATTGCTTCCAGAAAAAAGGCAAAGCCCTCGAAGGCGAATAAAGGTCCAATAATAGACCCTGTGTAGTTGATGTACGTAGGCCAGAGCAAACCCAGCTCAAACTCAACGATTGTACCGGAGACAGCACCGATAGCGAAGATAATCGCGGCAGACTTTGACCAGCGACGCGCAAGAGTCATCCATACCGGGTCTTTCTTTCTAATAGCAATACCTTCCGCAATACACAGCAGAAGCGGCAAGCCAACACCCAACACAGAAAAGATGATGTGAAACGCAAGTGACGTACCCATCTGGGCACGTGCAGCAAGTAGATGAGGCATGCAATTCCCCTCTTAATAAAACCAGCAATAATGCAATCAAATACAAATGTTTATCAGTATCACATTGTATTGTAGGATGCTGAATACGATGCGACAAGCAGAACTGTTATTGCATGGTATAATCAGAATAGCATAAAAGAAAGGTATATCATATCATTGCCGAACGCGGAAAAAATACTTGCCAGCATAAAGGGCCTACACAATCATCTACAACCAAACGAAGAACCACTTGCGACCGTTCCAGGTATTTGGGACAGTATTCCAACGGGCGAAAGTGAACATCGCGCGACTACCTGCGAAATTGTCGTCACCAATCAACGCTTACTCGGCTTTCAGTATATAAAATTTCCACGCGAACGGCTCTTTCTCGAAGCATTTCCCTTGTCTACAATTACAACACTCACATTTCGCCAAAAAGCGTTTGATCCCCTCTTCCGCGAACTTCTGGTCAGCGATGGTCAGCATAAAGCGTATATTCGCTCGTCACGCGAGAAGATAGAATTGCTTAATCGAGAAGTGCAGTCAGCAATCGAAACGTATACCCCTCATACTACGTCATCTACGCAGCTCTCTTCTACTCAGGAAGCGAACGAGGAACAAACACTACGTTCAGCACCTCTATACGAACGCAAAAAACTTCGCACAACCTTTGAGCAATCTCATCTCGGTATCACTGTTCTTTTCGTTGGTGGTCTTCTGCTAGAGATTCTTGGCATCCTCGCATGGTCTGCAACCAGAAGCACGCAAATAGGTCTTCCCCTTTGCATCGCGGGCTTTTTCGCTGTATTTGTCGCAATGCTGATTAGAAGACAACAGAGTTAATCTAGACAGCATATTGTGAGGCTGCAAGTTGTTGCGCAAGTTGTTGCTCATGGGCATCAGCGACTGGCATAGTAGGCCAATATCGGTGTGCGACAGTGTTGGCGGCAAGGAAGACACCAAAGCGATGCAAGCAGTAGGCGACAGGTGGTGCAGATGCACCTAACCCGGCATTGAGTGTTGCAATGCTCAGGCAACCCTCGGCAAGATTCGCGCTGGAGATATATTGCCAGTTAATGCCCAAATGCGCTTGTTCTGAATTTGTAGGCACAAGCACACTCTTGACTGCGTTTAAAGCTGTATTACAAGCGGCATCCAACTGTGGTCCATAAAGTGATGGGTCTTGAAAAGTACGTAGTGCAACATGCCAATGTGTACCGTCCCATGTAATGTGCAGAGGAAGCAGATGGTCATAGATAACACTTGTACCGAGTAGTTCTGGCTGATTCTGCGCTAGCACAGTGCCGTCTTGCGTACTATATTCCCATGAAGCTTGGACCGCAGCAAACACATCCCATGAGGCAGTCTGTGTGTTAGCACTTCTCGCTTCCTCGAAGTTAGTGCAGAACAGATAACATTCTTGACCATTAAACGTACACGGCGTACTCTCCTCAGTAAGCGTACTACACACTCCATCCAACGTATTTTCGACATCAAGTTGATAGCGTAGCGTTGCTTTCAGTGGTTTTGTCGCACGTCGCATCGACTGACTCGTTGTACCTCCCGCTATATCTGTAGCATAGAGTTCCCCAGGTAGCACAGTCTCAGTAGGTGCATGAGTATCGAGTTCTGTTTGTGCCGTTGTCACAAGGTTAGTAAACGAGGAGTAAGACAGTTGCGCTAATGACACAGAAAGTTGAAAGAGCAATGCACTATTATCATTTGAATAGTGCGTAACTTGGTCGAAGTGACAGGTATCAGTAAGATCATTAAACGGTACTGATACTGTACACTGCTGCGACATAAAGGGTGCCGCAACCCAAAGTAGCACATGCCGACCATGCATAAGACGTAGCGGAACCTCATTTGGATTTCTCAAACTGGGAAGATGTGATATTCGTTTGCCGTCAATGGAAAGTTGAACCCATGTCGGGTTCGCGTCGAAATAAAACAACGTAACGCCTGATCCCGCTCTCACAGTTGATACTGGGGTCGGAGGAATAAATGTTTGAGCGAGACGGTCACGTACAGGTGTATAACTATCCAGAAGCACAAGCAAGAGTAGGATGACAACGCTCACGGTGACAAGTAATTGTATACGACGTTGTTGTAGCGTAAAACGTGGTGTACGCCGTGGATGTTGTACCGATGAAGCAATAACATTTTGTTCAGGAGTATCGTTATCAGTTAAATCGACGATTTCAATATCAAGGTCGTTCTCTTGGTCTGTATTCGTTATTTCAAACTCAAGTTCATCTTTCTGGTCCACGTACAGCTCTTCCTGTCTATAATCTTTACCCCTCTCATAACAATTTTCATTATAGCGCAAAAAACTGTAGGGGTCTAATTCATTACACCCTCGTTGCCCGTCACAAGCCAAACGAGGGTGTAATGA
>CAXTWV010000025.1:20868-27350 GCA_964248005.1 uncultured Ktedonobacteraceae bacterium
TTAATTATCTCTAAAAAAATTTTTGGGTTCTAATTATTTACACCGTGTTTTGGTTTTTTTGGGCAACCTTGGTTTTAATTAATTAGACCCCTACGGTTGATTGTATTGTCAGTGTTTAGGCACCTTTGACGCTCCATACGCCGTAGTCACCAGCACATTGCCCGGCATTGTCTTGAGAACAATAATTTCCAACAACATTGCCATCTTGCCGTACCACGCCATCAAAGAACAGTGGTAGTTGCCCATCACGTTTGACCGTGAACAGGAAGTGCTTTGAGGTATCTAATACACCTGTAAATACCCCTTCATTATGTAAGCCGATAAAGTAACCTGTGACATTACTATTATTTTGTGAGATGCCCGTGAGTGTCATCGACGTTGTTTCATTTGTGGAGATATCATGAGCGGTACCACTATAAGGTCCTGTAACATTTGGGTATGCTGGGTTAAGGGTAGCTGTAGGAACAGGATTGTTTACGGTGGTAGCGCGTTGTTGCGTCCCATTTTGCGAACCAACTTTATAATATCCGACGCCAAGCAGAACACCTAAGACGACCGCTACCGCTAGAAACGTAAGCAGTGCAATTTCTGTCCTACTCGTGCGAAATGCTTTGCGCTGTGGTACAACAATAGGCCCAGTTGAACGTTCTCCACGCTGTTCTTTCTCCGATACAGCTTCAAGAAGTTTTGATGAAGCATTATCATACGTCAAGACAGGTGTTTGCAATGCTTGCCAGAACTCTTTTACAGTTGCAAAACGTGCATTACCATTGATTGACATGGCCCGATGAATAGCTTGCGCGACATAATTTGGTAACGATGGTACATAGTCCTGAATGGGGACCAGCGGATCACCACTTTTACCCGCTATTTTGGTCGCACGTTGTAAGGAGTCAACAGGTGTAACACCTGTGAGCAGTGTGTATATCGTTGCAGCTAAACCGTAGACATCGGTACGTAAATCAGTACCAACAGTATATTGTTCTGGCGCACCATAGCCTGGCGAACAATGACGTACAGCCGTTGTCGTAGAGTCGGACGTATATTCCTTTGCAATACCGAAATCAACGAGCATGGACTGCTCGCCCACTGTCGGCACAATAATGTTCGCCGGCTTGATATCACGATGAATGATCGGCGGCTCTTGGCTATGTAGATAACTTAACGCATCCACGATAGGAGCAAGCAATGTCAGCACTTGCGTAAGTGGGAAACGCTTATCTGGTTGCTGACGACGCAATACCTCTAAGTTTGGCCCTTCGATATAATCCATGAGCATATAGGTACGAGCATAATTTTCAGTAACCTGATGCACATGCGGCAAAGCTGGATGATTGAGCCGTTTGAGCACTCTGCACTCAAAGGCGAACTTATTCTTTTCTTGTCTATCGGTATCAGTTAACTCTTTTAGGGCATATTGCTTGCCTCCGTCCTGCTCATCTCGCACGAGATAGACGGCACTAAAACCACCTTTACCAAGTAACTCCTCTACCATAAAACGATCTTGTATGATGATTCCTTCGGAGTGGAAAGATTGTACATCTTGCATGCGACACCTCGAAACATGTGTTGTGGGGGAACCCAACATATCGGCTAGCACTCATTGCCATTCACCTAATACTACGCTTTTCCAGGGATTTTAGATCACGTACCTTCAAGGTGTGAGGAGGTTTATCAGGGACGGTAATCCAATAAAATTCGCGTTGCGTAGTCAACTACAGTAAAGACTATTGAGAGAAAGAGGAGATCGACGATGCACCAGCAGATAAAAAAGTTTAGCTGTCTTTTCCTTGTAGGAAGCGTGTTTGCATTACTCGCGCTTTTCAGCGTGGAAGCCGCGCCTGTTCATGCTGAGGACATGGCATATATTCGTGTGATTCACGCATCGCCTGATGTTGGGATCGTCGATGTGTTCTTAGACGGCAATAAGATACTCAGCAGTTTCCAGTTCGGCGTTGTTACTCCTTATGTGCCGATACCAGCCGGTGGTCACAAGATTCAAATCGGCCTCATTGGTACAGGCGTCAATGCCGCTGTGATCACACAAACCATCACAGTAAGCGCAGGCACACCGTATACTGTCGCCGCACTTGGCACGAAAGCATCGGGCTTTTCACTTTCCGTTTTCAAAGATAACAACACAGTCGCTTCTACAAAAGACGCGAAAGTGCGTATCTATCATCTTTCCCCAAATGCGTCGGGTGTGAGTATATCGAATGGCTCTAGCACTATTGCGAGTGGCTTAACCTATCAAACAGCAAGTAACTATGTAGATCTCTCTTCTGGCTCCTACACGTTTGATGCAGCCATTCCAGCGAGTCAGCCTCTTTCGCTCAACGCCGACGTGAAGCCATGGACAGTGACCAGCGTCTTCGCTATCGGCGTCGTCAACGGCAGCCCTGCAATTCAACTCATCTCAGCACAAGTCCAGGGTATCCCTGGTGTGCCTGGAACGGGTAGCGACCCAAATGCAGTCGTCAGTCCAACTACGCAGCCACTCGGTCCATGGATGTTCGCACTTGCCTTCTTCCTCGTTATTATAGCAAGTTGTGCGACACGCCATTATGTGACCCGTGTACGGGTGTAACAAGATAACCGTTGAGAAAAGCACATCTGTAGGGGTCTAATTCTATTACACCCTGTTGGCATATACAAATGCAGGAGAATATGGACAAGCGTTTCAACATTCTCTCACATGGTCAATTGCCAACAGGGTGTAATAGAATTAGACCCCTACAGATGTGCTTATTCGCTTGCTACGGTAGCATTCCATGCGATTTCATACATTGTTCCACGACAACCATTTTTCCTCAATTTCTTTTTCTACATCTATATTATAAAACTTGGCTAATAGAAGCGTCTGACAAAAAACGTCTGCCACTTCTTTGTTAAATTCAGAGCGAATTTCTTCAGAGGACTTTCCCTTTGTACGCGCTTTCCCTACAAGCATAAGATAGGACTGAATAAGCTCACCAACTTCTTCCTGCAATTTTAAGATCAACCACGTAGCATCTCGTTCTATATTGAATTTTTCAGCATAGATTTGTGAGACTTGTTCCACTTCCTCTGAGAGCTGTTTCACATCCATGGACGTTTGCCTTTTCTTTAACTGTTTTATACAACCAACAAAGACGGTATGGTGATATGATAAACTACTCTCATATAAGATGACTTAATTAGGAAGAACAACAATAAATGACAACAACTATTGGCACACTACAATCAATCCAAGTAGGCACGCCACATCACTACGGGACAGAGGGTGCCACTAACATCCTACAACGTCCTTATGACACATCATTTATACGCACACCTGATACACAATCGCGCTGGCTCTATATCACACATCTTGAAGGGAATGAGCAGGCAGACAAAAAGAATCATGGCACACTCAATCAAGCAGTTTTGTTATATGCCGCCTCACACTATCCCATCTGGCAAGCAGAGTTAGGTCAACATGAGATTGGCCCAGGCGGTTTTGGCGAGAACTTCACTGTTACTGGACTCACTGAGGGAACGGCGTGCATTGGAGACATCTATACACTAGGTGAGGCACGTATTCAAGTAACAGGACCGCGCTATCCCTGTACAAAGATCGAGAAACGTTGGTGTACGGCAGGACTGACAAATCGTGTCGCGGCAACGGGTCGCACTGGCTGGTATTGTCGTGTGTTGCAAGAGGGCGAAGTTAAGCAGGATATGCCTATCGTCCTCATAGATCACCCGTATCCTCAATGGACCATCGCGTTGGTCAACGACTTCGGTCACAATCGTAACGGTGACGTAGAGCTAGCTCGAACTCTTGCGGA
Organism: uncultured Ktedonobacteraceae bacterium; assembly: GCA_964248005.1. Lineage (GTDB taxonomy): Bacteria > Chloroflexota > Ktedonobacteria > Ktedonobacterales > Ktedonobacteraceae > JBBQVS01. The sequence goes on from CAXTWV010000025.1 coordinate 24,678, forward strand.
ATGTCCATTGCTCCCTGATTTCTGGCAAGAGTTGGTTATCAAACGTGCAGTAGTGGTGCGTGAGAAGGAAGTGGTGCAAGCAAGCCGTTAGCTAGCAACATTGACACGTACTTTCATGGATAGCTACAATATGTGATAGTATAGGAAACTATGGAGTTTCTCTCACTTCCCACCGTCCTACATAATACGCAGAAGATGAGGCACATATTCGATGAAGATGTTTGTTTGCATAAAGCAAGTACCCGACCCCAATACAACGGTCAGCAAACTTGACCCGAACACCAAACGCCTTATGCGTAACGGTGTCTCCCTCGTGCTTGACCCCGGCGACGAAAGCACTATCTCAGCAGCGATCAAGCTACGTGATACCGTTGGTAACAGTGAATTGACCGCCGTTAGCATGGGACCTGCGACCGCGCAAGAAGCGATGCGACGCGCCCTTGCGATGGGTGTTGACCGTGCTATTCTTGTGACAGACCCCGCGCTTGCAGGCTCCGATGCTATCGGCACATCACGTGTCCTGGCTGCCGTACTGAAGAAAGAAGGTGCAGAACTTGTCTTTTGCTCTACAGAAAGCACCGATGGCTATACAGGCATGGTTCCCGCAGGCATTGCCGAATTTCTCGGTCTACCACAACTCACATTCGCACGCGAAATCAAGATTGAAGGTACAAAAGCAGTCATCAAGCGCGTCACACCAACTGGCTATAAGACAGTTGAGTCACCCATTCCTGCCGTTATAACTATCGCTAGTGGTTCTTATGAAGCCATCTACCCTACGATGAAGGGCATCATGGGCGCGAAGAAAAAACCCTTCTCACAACTTGCACTCAGTGACCTTGGCATTGATGCGGCGCAGGTTGGTGAAGCAGGCGCACGCGAACGCGTCTTGACCATTGGCTCTGCAGAAGCGCGTGCAGCAGGCCAAATCGTCAAGGACGATGGCAATGCGGCGCAAAGCATCGCTGACTTCTTACAGCGTTATCAGTTGCTCTAGTACACACGAGGAGAAAAGATATGGCAAATACAACCTGGGTACTGATCGAACTGGATAACGGCAAACCTGTTCGTTCATCATTAGAGGTACTTGGCAAGGCCGCGAAACTGGGACGCGCCGAAGCAGTTGTGCTTGGGGCTGCCGCCGCAGAGGTCGCACCCACGCTCGGCACCTATGGCGCGGAAAAAGTTTATGTTCACGCCGACGCAGCCTATGACAACTACCTGACACTCCCTGCAGTCGATACGCTTAGCAGTCTTCTTCAGCAGCATCAGCCCTCCATTCTCTTGCTTGCTACGACCTACGACATGCGTGATATCGCTGCACGCCTCAATATCCGCAACAACATGGGACTCATCACTGACGCTACTGACCTCGCCTTTGCGGATGATGGCGTCAAAGTCACCGTACCATGGGGTGGCGAAACTGTAGTGACGGCAACGCATCCTCATGGTGGTACAGGGATCGTCCTCACGCGTCCAAAAGCCTTCGGCTTAGAGCAATTTGAAGGACGCACACCAGAAATCGAGACGATTAACACATCGGTTAGCGCAACATCTCAAACCATCAAGATTATCGATACCGTCGATGTCGCTAGCGATGGTCCAGCCCTTGAAGATGCGGCGGTTATCGTCAGTGGTGGTCGTGGTCTTGGTAAGGCAGAAAACTATCACTTTGTCGAGGAGTTGGCAACGGTTCTTAATGGTGCTCCTGGGGCCACGCGTGCCATCGTTGATGCAGGTTGGTTGCCCTACAGCTATCAGGTTGGACAAACAGGCAAGACCGTTAAACCCACCCTGTATATCGCAGCAGGTATCAGTGGAGCTATTCAGCATCTCGCTGGTATGAAAGGCTCAAAGTACATCATTGCCATCAACAAAGATGAGCACGCTCCCATCTTCGCCGTCGCCGACTACGGCGTCGTAGGCGATGCCGTAACGATTCTGCCTAAGCTCACTGAGGAAGTCAAACGTCGTAAATCATAATAATTTGTGGGAGGACATACGTAACTATGTCCTCCTTTCAAAACCTGATGTATAATAGAGTGCAGAGTATTCCTAAATACAAAAAGGAAGGCAGCACATGTCAAACACGCTCGATAAGATTTACACACTCGCCGAAAAGCTTTCGCCTCAAGATCAACAACTAGCCTTGGAGATGATTGAGGAGCTTGCTCAAACACATCAAAAACGTTCATCTTTCTCAAAGCTTCCCCCTGGCACTCCTGGTTCTGCACTAATGCGCTTCACATTGCCACCAGAAGATGGTGAAGCAATGGAACGTGCAATAAATGAGAAGCCTACTCAAGATCGTGGAGAAATCCTATCTAAGTCAAAACTTCCCCCAGGCACTTCTAAAGAAGCTTTACTAAATCTTCATTTTTCCATGTCACCCGAAGACATAGCATTAATGGAAGAAGCAATTGAGGACTGTGAGAGGATTGAGCCAGATGAGGATTGGCTATCTAATTGATACAAGCGTGCTCGTTTTTCTTATTAAAGAAGATCATGCTGTTCATGATCGTATACCGGACAGTGCAAAACTCTATACGTCAATTATCGCACTTGGTGAACTTTATCACGGAGCGGAACACTCTATGGATGTAGCGAGAGGACTTGCTGATGTGAATAAGTTAGCACAAACATTAACTATCTTGGTAGCAGACGACAAAACGG
>CAXTWV010000026.1:0-2388 GCA_964248005.1 uncultured Ktedonobacteraceae bacterium
GAACAGGGCGTTCGGCAAAATTGAGGTTTCCGTCTCTCTTCAGTATTCAGTTCAGGTTGAAAAAGCAGATAATCCATAACTTATATTTATAAGCTGTGGATTATCTGCTTTTTGTTTTATATATTAGTTTGAAGGATATGTGAATCACTGTTTGTACGAACATCTCTTGAAGTTGTACGTCCATATCTTTATATAAGAGGTGAACGGGAATGTAGTCTACTACATACTTCCTTAGTGACGTTTATCAGATTGCCGCGTTATAGTATATATAAGAAATACCATAATGCCTTTTAGCTTCTTGTATAGTGGATGTACGCATAATACTATCAAAATATGACTGGGTGTGTTGATAATTATCAATATAGCGTAAAGGCGTGTTATTTCTTCTATGTTGAAAGGGTAGAGACGACCTTATTGGTTGTCTAGTGGAGTGGAATGTTATAGTATGGAACTACGTAACTTTGAGAGTAATGTACAATCACAGCAAAAAAAGGGAAGGATTGTACGGCTTGGGCTAGCATCATGTGTTATCCTCGGAATCCTGATATTTGGTTCGTCACTCGTTATTCATCAGACGAACGTACATGCTGCAGGTATTACACGTACTAGTACAGCAGCAAACCCCTGGGGGTTGGCGATTGATGGTTCAGGGCATATATGGGTTGCTGAACCCGCATGTGATGCCTCGCCGACGTGTGGCACACCACCTCCCGGTGTCATTGGGGAATACAATCTTTCGGATGACACGAAGGTAGGTGATTTTCAAGCAGCACCATCAAACTATAATCCTGTCTTTCTCGCGTTAGATGGACAGGGCAACGTCTGGTTTACAGACCCAACACATAATGCACTTGGCGAACTCATTCCGGGTAGCAATACATGGACAGAATATTCAGTACCAACTGCTAACACAATTCCTTACGATCTTGTATTCAGTGGTGGCAACATTTGGTTCACGGAGTTTGGTACAAGTCATATTGGTTTCTTCAACATCACTACGCATATCTTCACGGAGAACGCTATTCCCACAACAAACGCTAATCCGTATGGTATTACTGTCGCTGCAAATGGTGATATCTGGTTTGCTGAGAATAACCAGACGAATGCTGGTCAGCTTGGCAGTTTCACCCCTACTACGAATGGTACGCTTGCTAATAGTGCAATTAGCGAACATGCCATCACAAATAAAGGGCCACACCTGCTTACCTCTGATAGACAGGGCAACATCTGGTTCACTGAAGGTTTTAATGGGTATGTTGGCGAATATACTACGACAGGTCATGATATCGAATTCAATGTAGCGGCGGGTGTTTGTCCACAAGGAACTCCTGGTGCTACACCAACACCCTGTTCAGGGACACATATCTCTGGTATCGCAGTAGATAGCAACGGTTTAGTCTGGTTCGATGACTCGTTGAGTGGTCGCGCTGGCTATATTAATCCGTCTACTGGTACATATACAGCAACCAGTCTAGTAAGTACTTCTGATGCGAATCCTCATCCACACGATGGACTAGTAGTGGATAGTAACAACAATGTATGGATATCTGAGCAAAACGGTTTCTTGCTTGACAAGTTACCTCCTGGCTCAGTCTCAACAACGCCTACCGCAACGCCTACCGCGCCAACTACGACTCCTCCCGGCCCTGTTGCACAGAAGTGGTACTTTGCTGAGGGGCGCGTTGGAAAGGGCTTCCGTGAATATCTTACCATTGACAACCCCAACTCGGTTGCTTGTGGCGTTGATATCACATACTACTATACTATTGGCGATAGTAGTAGCGCATCTCAGCATACCAAGACCATGACGAATGTGTCTATTAGTCCCAAAAGCCGCCACACTGAATCAGTCAATCAAGACTTGAGTGTGTATGATCCTGATACAACAGCAGATAATGTTGCGAGCGTCGTCACGATGAACTCTGCGTCAACTTGTGCCGGTGTAATGGTCGAGCGACCAATGTACTTCACGAACTATCATGGCATTAGTAGTGGTACCGATGTAACAGGCGCGACACAGACTGGCTTGGGGACGAGTTTCTCCTTTGCTGATGTTGCCTCCGATGCTACTCACATTTCATACTTGACCATTCTTAATCCACCTGGAGGTAGTAGTGCAACGGTTACGGCAACCTACTATGCAGGTGGGAGAGTGGTTGGAACTCAAAACACAACTGTTCCTGCTGGTGGACGTGGAACTCTTGCGCCCGCCGCAATTTCTGCCCCCGCATTGCCAGCACACTCACTCGCCGTTGTCACCTCGACAGCTCCGGTGATGGTCGAGCGACCTACCTACTTCCTTCATGAAAGTAAGGGTGCTTCTGGCGCATATGATGTGGTAGGTGCTCCTGCAACTGCTACCGATTGGTTTTTTGCAGAGGGCTACAC
>CAXTWV010000026.1:2488-15899 GCA_964248005.1 uncultured Ktedonobacteraceae bacterium
TTTGCAGAGGGCTACACACATCCGGGCTATAACGAGTGGTTGACTTTGCAGAATCCTAACTCAACTGCTGAGACGGTCGTCGTCACAATGACTAATGGGGATGGACATGTTGCCATCGTTCAAGTGAACGTTCCCGCGAATGGAAGGCAAACGGAAGATATCACGGCTGATTCGGTCAAGTACTTTCATCCGGGGAGCAGTCTTACTGCGAACGCCATCTCGATGACGGTACAAACACTCAATAATGGAGGGACCTTCGTCGCTGAGCGTCCAGAATACTACAATACAGCAAATATTCCTGGTGGTTTTGCTGTACAAGGCGGAACCGATATAATCGGCTTTGGAGGCTAAGCATCACACTTTTATAGATACGAAAAAGATACTGTACGTTGACGAAGCAAGCCTCGTCAACGTACAGTACCTTCCTCATCTACCTTCTTGGTAGTGGTTGAGCTGCTACAACCGTTACTTCTTGCCGATTGTGAAACAATTGATGCGCTTGCACGACTCCATAGGCTTTATTCATGATGCCAAGTGCATCCTTAAGCGTGAGCAATGGATTTATTGTAGGTGTTGCATGAGGTAGCTTAAACACGCTAATAATAAACCCATCTTTCTTGAGACAACGAGAAGCATAAGCGAGACCACGCGCCGCTTCGCGTGCATCCATACGCATATCGTTGACTATAACATTAAAGATTTCCCTATTTCTTATAGCCTCTTCTATGTAATCCTCCGCATAGCCACGGTAATGTTCTAAACCTTTTCTTCTGCTAAGCCTTGGGTCAAGGTTTGCTGGGTCAACCGCTACAACATCCATACCAGCATCGAGTAGCAGGCGTGTCCAGCCTCCTGGCGCAGCTCCAAGATCAAGTACATGTTCTCCTGCGTCAAGCGAGATAGCAAAGTATTCCAGGGCTTCCAGTAACTTAAATTCCGCTCGACTAATTTGTTCAGGAGTTTGAGCAAAGTGCCGCGCCCCTCCGGGCCATGCACTCAAATTCTCTTCCACCGTAGATATACCTATATATCCCTGGTACATGGTGCAGAGGATCGAGACGATAATCTGAGGTTTCTTAATGTCTTCGACTGCTCCCGTTTCTTCTGCGAATGCTGCTGCCAATTCCTGGTTTAAGTGACCACTACTAAAGGGACGTTCACCAAAATTCTTGTCTGTTTGTACGAAGCGCGATTGTACCGCAAAGTGTGTGCCTCGTTCTAATTGTGAGAACGCTGGTAAATCCGCGATTTCTGTGGCGAGTTCCACCAAATCTTGCTCTGTATTTGTGAGATAAACTGTCTTTTGCGCTGGTGCGAGATGACGCACAAAAACAAGGCGTTCTTTTGCGACCCTCTGCTGTAGTGCATGAGCGTCTGTAACGCCACAGAGTGTTATACTATCAGTTAGCTCTTCTATAATTTTTAAGTGTGTATCTAGTTGTTTTAATTCGGCTATGGCTGCCTGCATAAATTCAGGGTGAGCCGTAACAATAACTGAGTTTTCTATACTCACAGTCCTTACTTAAACTTTCTGCTCTTAAATGCCTGTTTCTCTAAGTGCTTATATTGCGCAAAAGTACTACTAAAACTATCTCAATGATATCATTCCTACATATGTTTTGCTATGTTACCTTAAATATCACGGCGTCCGAAAGAGCCGCCAGCACCAGAAAAGTGCGGCAACAAGTGCAGTGACAAGCAATGTGAGAAGAATTTTGTGTGGAACATCCAGGTCGTTGTTACTCACTTGAAGTATGGCATTACTTGATGGCGTATCCGTAGATAGAGTAGCGGTTACGCCATCAGGATACTTAAGGGAAGTCCATGTAGGTTGTACACCAGCAACTTGCTGTTGTCCATTTGCTGTACCTGTATTACTCCCATTGTTATGAGTATCCCCACTGCTTCCACCTGTTCCTCCTTTACTAGTGCTTCCGCTACCTTTATTCTTTCCAGATGTTACGCGAGCGGTAGCTGTTGCTTCGACTTTTGTTCGCTTAGGTGTTGGAGGTATTACCGATGACATATTATTGGCATCAATCGTTGGCGTGCTCGTAATCACCCACGTTGGGCTACCATCAGGGATACGCGCATACGCTTGATCCTCACCTAAGAGCGGAATAGAAACCTCATCTATCGGTATACCTCCAATAAGAAGTCTCCACGTCGTTGTTTCGGTTGCAATAAAATTTGCATTGAGACGTGGGAAAACTACAAGGAAACCATGAGGAGCAATAGATGAACCAAAGGGTAGATAGAAGGGATTGGTATTTGGTCCACTATCGATGCTTGTGTGAACGGAGTAAAGATCGAAGGGTTGGTTTTGCGCGTTATAAATTTCTATCCATGCATCGTTAGAACTTGTATATGTTCCGAGTTCAGAGCAATTCCATGTAGAGTGTGGCGTTAGCAACGCTTCATTGATGAAAAGTATGCCGCGTGCGGTTGGTGGTTGCACAAGCGTACCTGAGACAGTCGGAGGAGTTACCGGAGCGCAGCCATGCTTTTTTGCTGTTGATACGAACGATGGAGTAAGAACTAGTGTGAGCAGGAGAAGAATACTTGCAGGCGTAAGAAACCGCACATGCCCACCCCCTTATTTAATTTTTGTAGTATGCTACTACTGTCGAATGATAACCGCATTCGTTAGTGCTGTCAACAGTTCGGGTAGGCAGAACTATTGCAGCACGTAGAATGACAAGAATATTATTGCGAGAGATATTTGAAAGGAACGGTATTCCTACGAGGGAACCTATTCTCTACGATTTGGCGTATCGCTTCGACGCTACTCTCTCCAAGTGTGAATGCAATAATTGTGCCGATGACGATGCCACAGATGCCGCCGAGAGCAATACCCTCAAGAAACATCTTATTACGAAAAAATGTCATCATTGTCACCTTTTCTTTTCTACTATTGTAGATACACTACAGTTTTTGCCTCGCTCCAAAGACGTTCGAGACGGTAATACTCTCGTTCCTTAGGGGCGAAAACATGAATTATAATATCTCCATAATCGAGAAGAACCCACCCTGTATCAGGGCCTCCCTCACGATAGAGCAAACGTGCTCCCTGCTTTTTTAAGTCATCAGTAAGCGCATCGCCGATAGCTGAAATCTGGCGTGCATTGTTGCCTGTGCAAATGACAAAGTAATCGGCTATCGTCGAGATGTCGCGAATGTCAAGCAAAAGAACATCTGAAGCTTTTTTGTCAGACGCAATGTCTACGGCAGCCTTGGCTAGTTGTGCAGGCTCTAGCTGAATTCCCTCCACGAAAACTCCCTTAATAGCACATCATTTGCTGTGTGCAAGCGTTGTTTTTAGAACTGTTCGGCTTCGATTGCTTGTACGCATTATAACATGATAGAGCAAACTTGTGAACAGTCACGTCAGGAAAGTGACAATCCTTGTCTTCTTTCCTACACTATGTCTTATCTGGCTAGTGTGTAGCTTTCTCGATAGCTCCCAGCCACTCTTCCTTAGACGTATGGTGAGCTACGTCAACCATGTGTACCAACTCCGAGCGTAATTCGCCAAGTGTACCCCAGCCTTCTGCGTCAACATCGTACTTATGAATGGTCTCGTCGTTCCGTTGATGAACCCAAACAAATGTATCGTCAGGTAAATCTGTATACTTATCAACGACACCATTAAGAACTTCTCGTACTACATCTTCCACGAAACGAGGATTCGCGTGCGCTTTGTTCACAATATAAAGTTCGTCAGGACGTTTGAGCAACGCGTAATTTTCAGAACTCATCGCATTTTCGACAAGTGCCACTAGGTCGCCAGCTTCAATATCCTGCTCTGTTCCAATGAGGAGCGTGGCATGTCCACGTTGATTGTGTGTCGCTAGTGGTGTGACACTCAGCATTTTCTCAATAGTGTCGTCTGGAAAGCCTTCCTCTTGCAGACGCATACGCGTAAACGAATGGACCATATCTTGCGCACAAGGACATGCGACCATACCTTCTACCTCGACGCCGAGCAAGCGGCGACTTCCGTAGCGTGTAGCAACCGCTTGCGCGATCAATCCATAGACTTCCTGTGTGCGACGACCAGAAACTGGCGTCCATTTTTGCAGTGGTAACGCTGTCCGAATATGGACTTCCGCACGCGCAACAGCCTGACGTTCCACAATTGCCTGTGCAACTGCTTCAGCAAGTAGTTCGATCTTGGGCCAGCTTGTATTGGCCTTCTCTTCCAGAACTTCCTCAAGTACATCGCTGAAGCGTGACATATGTACACCTGCTCGCTTTGTATCAAGGTCTGCATACAGATCAAAGGTCGCCTCAGACCACTGTTGGCGATTTTCTACACCTAGCAACAACGCCTTTTTCACGCCGACCACGCCAGCACGTCCAAGACGAACATGAATTGAGGGTGAGCTGTTTTGAATGTCGCGATCAAGAGCGATACGGAGATTTGGAGCAAGTATTTTCACTCCATCGTGTGGTAACGCATCTGCTAATTCTTGAGCAGTTCTTCCACTTACTGGATCAATCACGTTCGGTGAAATCTCCGCAAGTGGTACAAGGACAAATGCGCGTTCATGCATTCGTGGATGCGGGATAGTCAGTGCCTCTTGCTCAATCTGTACATCATCATACAGCAAAATGTCAACATCTATTGGTCGAGGACCATTACGGAAGGACGGCTGCCTACCGATAATAGTCTCGATTGACTTTACCTCTTTTAAAAGCTGCTGCGTGGAAAGCTCTGTTTTTCCGCAACAGACCATGTTAAGAAAACGTGGTTGATCGAGATAGCCTACTGGCTCTGTCTCATAGACGGATGAGATGGTATGAAGTTCTACTTTCTCACGTAGCCGCTGCAACGCCGCCGCAAGGTTGCCACGCCGATCCCCCAGATTAGAGCCAAGGGCGAGGTAGACAATATGTGTGGGGTTGGTGGTACGTGGAAACAATGGTGAAACGGTGGTATCAAAACTCATGAAAAACAACCTCTCTAAAAAGATGTCTTAGTCCCATTCCATTACAACAAACGGAATGCTGAAATTGTTTCCACTTTCAATCATTTCTGGAAAACCCATACATTACTAAAAATGGCTTCGGTTCCCCCTGTACTATCCCCACCGACTAAAAAACCAATAAGACCAGAAGCGTAACTGTCATCAGCAAAGGTAGTAACAAGCAATTGCTTATTCATATAGAAGCGAAATTGGTTCCCTGCTGTGACGATAAGAAATGTATTTGTTTGTCCATAGCCGTTGATGATAGCATTAGAATAGGTCCAGTCTATGAGTACGAGCCAGTTTAGCGGATCGTTGCCTGATGCCCGTACAAAACGATAATATCCTTGACTACTAATCTCTAAGACGTAGAAGGCTTTACTATCGGGTCTCAACCGAAAGACAATCCCATAAATGTCGCCACGGAGCAACTGTGCTTGAGCCGTGATAACCACATCAGAAAAAATACCTTGATTAGAGTAGCACCATGCAACGGTGTGTTGTGTTTGTGTTGAGGATGCGTAGACATGATACCCTTGCGGCGAGAAGAAACACTGGAAGCCATCGTCTATCCAACCACCACCTCGAACGGTCATATCATCACTATAAAGAATGTTTCCCGCACCAAGTGAACTCGTAATCCCTGCTGTTGCTTGCACTCGTGCCTGTGCTGCTAATGTGGCCTGAGTGTCTACGGTACTTGTCTCGGTTGCTGTAGTTGTGTGTCGAGGCGTTGAGGTTTGAAGTACGTGCTTTTGTTTCAACGGTGGAACGGCAACTGTCTGTCGTCCTATATTGACAAAAATAAGCACCGAGAGTAAGAAAAGACAGAATATCGCTATAAGTGCAGGGCGCAGATGTGTTCTACGCCAATGAACATCGCCGAGCGATGGAAGAGGAGATGGAGCGTGTTTCAATGGAAAAAGAGGAATTTTCTCTTCATTATTTAATAGCTCTTGAGTTGAGAGAATATGTGTATCACGCGACAATCTTAATGATTTGTCTACATGAGCATCCTCTACATCCGTATCAAGTAGCTCATCATCGGAAAACCTATTCGCCCGTTCCTGTTGCAACGCTTTTTGGTAGGCTGCTGAGAGAATGCGAGCCTCCTGGTAACGTTCGTTTGGGTCTTTCTCCAACGCTTTGAGAATAACATCTTCGATAGACTGTGGAATATCGGAATTGAACTGGCGTGGTGGAGGTGGCTGGCTCTGAATGTGTTTGAGGGAAATAGCAACCGGCGACTCTGCCGTGAATGGAACACGCCCGGTGAGCATCTGATACAACACAACGCCCAATGAATAAATGTCACTGCGATAGTCATGAAGCCCATTGGATTGCTCTGGTGCCATGTATTCGGGTGTACCAACCATTGCTCCTGCATGAGTAAGCGACTCCGCTTCCATCTTAGCTTTAGCGAGTCCAAAATCTACAAGGTAGGCATGACCATCCAACCGCAGGAGAATGTTTGAGGGCTTCACATCTCGATGTACAACACCGTGATCGTGTGCATATTGCAGTGCCGAGGCGATTTGATTGAGAAAACTTCCTGCTTCCTCTAATGTAAGCCGTTCCTGTCGTAAAAGATAATCTCGCAACGTGCCCCCTTCAATATAGGGCATAACGAGATAATACCAGGGACGTTGTTCGCCAAAGTCGTAGAGGGCAAGGATATTGTCGTGTGAAAGGGTCCCAACAGCGAGTGCCTCACGCTCGAAGCGGCGCACAAATGGTTCGCTACTGCCATAGAGCACCTTTACCGCAACCTTGCGGCGTACCCGACGGTCATAGCCCAAATAGACCTCAGACATACCGCCTTGTGCCACACGACGCCGTAACTCATAACGACCAAGCGTTGAACCTTCTATTCCCGTTACCACATCTTCCTCACTTCCCCACAACCGACGAGAATTTCTGTAGGGACCGATTCATCGCGTCCTTTCAGCCTCTCGATCCCCAAACCAGGACGCGATGAATCGGTCCCTACACGTTTCTGTTACACATATAATGACTGATTATTATGCAGTCCAGTAACGTTCCAGACGAATGGTTTCAACAGGGCGGATGTTATACGCATAGGTGTCCATCGCTTTGTGCATTGTCGCGGCATCACCAAAGTTTGGGCCAATCTGCGATGTATAGAGGTCGGCAGCCTCTATACGATAGGACATCATTTCAGAAACCTCAACTAATGCAGGCTCTAATGCCTCTCCTAGCTCTTGTATGCGTGCTTCGCGTGCGCCTGCTTGTAACACATAAGGAAACTCTTCATACATGTACACTTTAGAGCCACGTTGCACCAATCTATCTGCCGCGGAAGAGACAATTTGATGATCGACGTGACGCCCAATTCCTAGAGGGGCATACCATGCGGCATCAGGGAGTCGTTCCGCAAGAGCAACCAAATCCTGGGCTAACTGATGATCTATAGAGAGGTCTGCGTTGTTTACGTCTCCGCCTATCACCTGTTCTTTCGTTGTGTAATATGCGGGAGAGCCGCGATAGATAGCCTCCGGGTAATTCAGCCACAGGTAATCAACTTGTAGATAATCAAGTGCTGCTGCATCTTCTCTACGACGCGTCTCTATCGCGGCTCCTACACCTTGACTAAGACTCACTCCCATCTCTCGGTGAATCTGTGTCGCGAGAGGACTAAGTTGTAAATTGGCGTCTGGAACGCCAGCGAAAACGGTAATCACCAATGGATGTATACCACTACTTAGCTGAACGCCAAGCGTACCACCACAAGAGTAGACAACATCATCAAGGTGGGGTGAAAGAAAGATATGTCTATATTTGGTGGTAATATCGTTTAGACTGGTAAGTTGCATTGTTAGCTTCCTCCATAAAGACAAAAGATTGAGAAAAATATGCATTTCTAATACGTATAGCATAATAGCCAAAGATGTATTATGGCAACCGCACACCTTCATGGGTCAGGTTGAGCAGACCATCTTTCACGAGACCATCGATAATTTGTTGCAACCACGGCAAATCGCTATCGCTAAAATCGGGCTTCAACTGAGGACCTAGCGCATCCAGCGTCAATCGTTGTGGAGCAGGGACCGAACTGAGTAGATTGACGATACGTCCACGAAAATAGCGATTGCTGCTTGTGAATGGTTGACTTTGATACGCAGGCTTTTTCTCTGCCACTTTGCGTAACTGGCGTAGGACTGTTCCCGAAGGAAAGAGGCTATGCTGGCTCATCTCAACATAAGCCTGACATGTTTCCTGTAAGGGACACTGCCCACATCGCGGATTATTGCTGGTGCAGATGGTTGCGCCAAGGTCCATCAACGCCTGATTCCAGTTATACGCTTCTCTCTCTGGCAACACACGTTCAGCGTGTGTAAGCATCTGCACATCATTCACTTTCGGTTCAGGATGCTCCAAACCAAAAAAGATACGATGCAGAACGCGCCGAATATTCGTATCAACCGTTGCAACCTGTTTACGATAGGCAAAGCACGCGATAGCACCTGCGGTATAGCGTCCAACACCTTTCAGTTTGAGCAATTCCTCAATCGTATCAGGAATACGCCCATGGTACTCTGCAAGAACTTGTCGTGCAATGGCTTGTAGGCGCACCGCTCGCATATTATAGCCAAGTGGTACCCACACAGAGATAACATCCGCAGTCGGAGCAGCTGCAAGATCATTTAATGTGGGAAATGCTGTCAGGAATTGGAAATATTTGGGCAATACGCGGTCAACCTGCGTTTGTTGTAGCATAATCTCTGACACTAGGATTGCGTAGGGATCGCTACTCTCTCGCCAGGGCAGAGTGCGTTTCTCAGCAGCGTACCACTGTAGTAAAGAAACATGGACGCGCTCGATATACTCAGATTGAGAAGCAGAAGATGCAGAGAAAGAGGGAATGCTCATCTAGGATGTGCTCGATTTTGATGGAACAGTCCTTGGACTCTCTTGTTGTGTCCCATTGCCAGATGACAGATTTGCCTCTTTTTCCTCATTACGCTTACGAGTCATGAGTGAAAATACGGTATCGCCACCTTCTTGCCAACACTTGGCATCAGCGGAAGGCAGATTCTCACAGAGAATCCAGTCGTTAGCATCTCTCAATACATGCCCCTTAATACATTTTGCATACATGACATGATCGTTTAGGTCTACATCTTCTGGCTTTACATGGGGCGAGGCAATCTTTGGAATAAAAAATCTACACCACGGCACGATTATGTACCTTCCTTATGTTCAATTTATTACCACTGTCGCTTGTCTTCCTAACGTACTCTAGTGGTAGCTTGGCCCTAATTATAACGCATTTCGCACAAGTTGGCTACTAGCAAAAGGATGCATCTTGCTATGCCCTTTGGCTTACTGCGTATCGTAGCCACCATGTACTGGTCTTGAAAGCAAGAATGACATAAAGTATTGCCCATGCTTCATGAATAACGGCATAGCTTGCTGCCATCGCAAAGAAGAACATGCAGGAAAGTGCTGCAAGTTGTTTCAAACGCAGGTTGCGTAGATGCCAGCGAAAACTTCCCATGCGACTTCCACGATAGAAATAGAGAATCATACCTGTTAATGTGAGAAGAGCAATAATGCCGACAGCCCCTAAAATGCCGAGGGCAAGCGAGAAAATAGATGTATCTATCATATACAACCTCTTTAGGTGTTTCTTGAAGCACTGAAACGAGGAAGTTCGTTTACTTAGTATACCATGAGGCCATGCTGTAATGTATGATAAAAAGGAAAAATAAACAGTAGCGAGGAGAGTGGTGTGCTAGCAGAAGAACTTCAGGTCGTCAATGCAGATGCTCCATCATGGCAGGCGGTACGCCCAATTCTTTCAATCGCATTGCTACTCGAACGCGATGATGCCTATGTATGGCATGGTTGGAATAAAGCCCAAATCGTGGCATTGCTTAACCAACTGCCCACGCCTTGTACAATTGTAGCAGGCGTGTGGTCTGTTGCTGATGATGAACAGCCAGAAGAGCATCTCATGCTGAGTTGTGTCTGTGAGATTGTCAATGGCGAAGTGCAAACGGTTCGTACCTTCGAGGCACTCACAGGTGAAGGCTTGCCGACTATCGAGCATTTAGAGCCAGGGTTTGAACATGCGCTAGAGATTATGCGTGTTGTAAGACTGTCTATTGCTCCTGTCGCATGGGCACTCTTTACAGATAAAAACACATGGGATGAATGGGTCTACACAGGTGATGAGCAGGTGGTAGACAAAGGGAAAATACTGACATCGTTCGCGCAGCAAGGACGTTGTGTTTTGATGGGCAGTCAAACGCAACAACGCACATCATAGGAGAGAGTATGAGCACGGAACAAACAACACCGCTAATATGGAATCCAATTTTACGACAATACTTGGTGAACGCACCGCACCGTATGAGTCGTCGGGAAGGCACGAATGCTTGCCCTTTTTGCGCTGATATTACTGAAGGCAAAGTAGGACCGGATACGCAAGTATGGCTGCACCCAAACGATTTTCCTCCGCTTGTCCCACCTGTTGGCGAGGCGTATGTGGTGATTTATAATCGTGATCACAATCGCACCTTTCCACTATTGACGGTTGACGAGGTATACGCCGTGACGCGTATGTGGCGTGATCTCTACCGCGACCTTGCGACACGCTATCCCACTGTGATGATCTTTGAGAATAATGGCGAGGCGATTGGACAGACGCAGCATCATCCACATGGGCAGACGTTTGGCGTTTCGGTTATTCCACCAACGCTAGAGCGCGAAATGGAAACGGTTGTACAGGACGATCTCGCTGGGCGTGGGTGTCCATTTTGTCGCGTCAGAAATGAATTAGGCGATGGTCCACAGCAGGTTGCCGCGAACGAACACTGGCAAGCATTTTTACCGCCATATGTGCGCTATCCTTATGAAACGCACCTGTATTCACGACGCCACGTCGCCAATCTTGCGACTATGCAAGACGACGAACTACGAGAGCTTGCCGCTCTTTTGTTACAGGTTGTACATGGTTATAATGCATTATTCGATGGTGAAATGGCCCCAATGCCCTATCTATTAGGCATACATCAGCTTGCTGATGAGCGCTTTCATCTACACGTAGAAATACTTGCAATTGGGCGTGCCCCTGGAAAACTCAAGTACGCTGCTTCGTCCGAATCAATTTGGGGTCTGTGGACAAATGATTCTTCGCCAGCACAAAAGGCGCAGGAGTTGCGCGAGGCGATTGCAAAAAGAGAGGGAGCGCAACGATGACATTTCCTCAACCAGCACTAGATGCGGCAAACATGTTCTCTACAGCCTTTGTTGACGAGATCGAGTATGCCGGACCATTAGGAATCGCATGGGCACCGGGACGCGTCAATTTGATTGGTGAGCATACTGACTATAACGAAGGCTTCGTCCTGCCATGTGCTGTAGACCGCGTAGCAGCACTTGCAGGTCGTAAGCGGGATGATGGCGTAGTACGGCTCTGGTCTATGCAACTTGAAGAGTATGCGCAGTTTTCGGTAGAGGGGTTGCCCGAAACCTTTGATCGTGAGTTACGTAATCTGCCCAACTGGGCAAGATACGTATTAGGGATTGCCGCGGAATTGGCTACAGCATCTCTGCCACTCTCAGGATTTGATGCTGTGCTGAGTGGAGATGTGCCACTTGGTGGTGGTATGAGTTCTTCAGCAGCACTAGAGGTCGCAACTGTGCAGTACTTTGCCTGGCTATCACAGGGGCAATTTACAATTGGTGTGCAGGGCGAGACGATGACTCCTATGAATGTTGCCGCACTCTGTCAACGTGCCGAACATATCGCCTCCGGTTTACGCAGTGGTATCCTCGACCAAGCCGCTTCTTGCTTGGGGCAACCTGAGAAAGCCGTGTTGATTGATTGTCGTTCTTTGGAATACCGTTATCTACCTTTTGACGAAGCCGACCTCTCGTTAGTTGTACTCGATACGAGTGTACGGCGCGAGCTTGCCAACTCTGGCTACAATGAGCGACGCCGACAATGTGAAGAGGCTGTAACGTCGTTGCGTGAGTTGATTATTCTGCACGAGCCAGAAGGAGTAGGACAGCAAATTACATCATTACGCGATATCACTCAGGAGCAATTTGACATCTATAAGCAGGACTTGCCAGAAATCTTGCGACGGCGTGCGGGCTATGTCATTGCTGAGAATGCACGCGTGTTGCAAGTTGCTGATTTGCTAGAGACAGGAAACGTTGAGGCAATTGGTCCTATTCTCTGGCAAGGTCATGCTGGTTTACGTGACGATTATGAGGTGAGTTCCAAAGAACTAGATGCGTTGGTAGATATTGCGCACAGCGTACCGGGAGTTTTAGGAGGGCGCATGATGGGCGGCGGCTTTGGCGGTTGTACCATCAATCTCGTGCGTAATTCAGCTATAGAAGCACTGCGGCAAGCTGTCGAGCAACAGTATCCAGAACGTACAGGACTTCAGGCTAGTATCGAGATTTGTCATGCCGCGGGTGGACCGGGATATGCGAACTTGAACGGTTAAGAATATGTACATGAATGAAAGGATAGCACTATGAAACTATTTCTTTCTACTGATTTCGAGGGAACGAGTGGGATTGTAGCGTGGGAACAAATCATAGAGGGCAACGCCGAATATGAACAAGGGCGACGTTTGCTGACAAATGAAGTGAATGCTGTGATTGAGGGTGCGATAGCTGGCGGTGCGACCGAGTTTGTAGTGAATGACTCGCATCACTATATGCGTAACCTGCACCCGCAAGACCTCGCAGGACAGGCCACGCTTATCACTGGCAAACATAAATCTTTGTATATGATGGAAGGCTTAGACGCCAGTTTCGACGGTGTATGCTTCGTGAGCTATCATGGCTCAATTGGTGCTGAGCGTGCTATCCTTTCCCATACATACAATCCTGGCGCAATCTGGGAGGTACGTATTAACGGCGAGGTTGTTGGTGAGTCCGGCTTGAATGCGCTTGTCGCAACACATTATAATGTGCCTATTATCTTTGTAAGCGGGGATGCTGCGACAGCGGAAGAGGCACAATTCGTTGCTCCCAATGCCGAAAAGGTAGTTGTCAAGGAGTCAAAAGGACGTTTTGCAGCGGCACATATTCATCCAACCGTCGCATGTGAGATGTTGCGAGAGGGCGCGACTCGTGCCATTCACAATACGTCAGCCATGAGACCACCACAATTTACGTTGCCTATCACAATAGAGATTACGTTTCTTGTGGCGGACATGGCAGAAATGGCGTTGTGGATACGTGGTGTTGAGCGAGTTTCTGCACGAACTGTAAAAGTTGTGAGTGAAAATGCACTGGAACTCTATCAAACATTCGTGACGATAGTTACGCTTACACGTTCACTGGTGGATCGCTAAATCAAACGAGAGAAGAGAGGACGACGTTGAATGTCGTCCTCTCTTCTCTCGTTTTATAGTCTGTTGTAGGGACCGATTTATAACGTACTTTTTGGA
>CAXTWV010000026.1:15909-27047 GCA_964248005.1 uncultured Ktedonobacteraceae bacterium
CAGGAGATTGAACATCGCTTGACCACTCTTACCGAAATGGTTGAGCGTATCGAACCCGACCAGAGTCACTATGTCAACGTCGATGAGGAAGTGTCTCACCCAACTGAGACAATATCGGCGAATTGATCGTCTGTTGTAGGGACCGATTTATCACGTCCTTTTGGCATATAGATATCCGAACGAGGACGTGATAAATCGGTCCCTACAGCAGGCGATCAATTCGCCGATATTGTCTCAGTTGGATGAGATACTTCCTCATCGACGTTGACATAGTGACTCTGGTCGGGTTCGATACGCTCAATCATCTCGGTGAGAGTGGTCAAGCGATGTTCAATCTCCTGCGCTTGTGTATGCAACGCACGTAACTCAACAGATAATGTGTGAAATTGCCCGTTGATAACTGGGAAGCGTTGCACTTGTTGCTGTACTGGAACCGTCTGTGGGGTTGCCGCAACTTCCTCTTTTGGTGCTGGTAGGCTAGGCTGTGTTGGTGAGCCGCCAGCCGCAATTTGGGCTGTCTCACTGACTTTCAATGGCTCATCGTTCACCTTTGTAACAGGTACCTTTGGTGTTCGTGGCTCACTTCTAAGCAGGAAAACAAGTCCAACAATAGCAAGTAGCGCAATCGCGAATGAACCGCCAATAATAAGTGTAGTCATGGAGTACTCCTTTCGTTATAGTAGAGGATAGATGCCTTCTATCCTTCGACATATGGCTAATGGATATGGATAACTGCTGTTGCACTCATGCCAGGAATAATATCCTTCCCACCATTTCCATTGAGCGAGATGATAACCGGAACACGCTGTCCGACCTTTGTAAAGTTGCCACTCGCGTTATCCTGGGTTGGCAAGAGCGAAAACGAACCAGCTGTAGCCTGAACGATCTGCTGAACGTAGCCCGTATAGGTTGTATCACTGTATGCATCAATCTTGACATCGACCTTCTGGCCTTGTGATACATTGTTGATAACATTTTCATTAACATAAGCAGTGATGGTAAGATTGCTAAGGTCTGTTACCTGTGCAATCATGAGACCTGGATTCACGCTTTGCCCTTGCACTGCTGTTGCTTGTACAATTGTACCATTAATTGGGCTGGTGATATCCATTGTTCTGGGTGCTGTAGTTGTGGTAGTCCCAGTTGCACTTGTGGCCGTTGGCAATGTAATTGTGCCGATAACCTGCCCTGCTGTAACGGTTTGTCCGACTTTCGCAGTATAGGCGGAGAGTTGTCCGCTCATGGGCGCACTTACAGAAACAATATTGCCTGTTACCTGAGCATCATCAGTCTGGTAGTAGGTATAGTTATTGTAAAAGTAGTAGCTTACACCACCGACAATAGCAAAAAGAGCGAGAACGACAAGAATAGGAATAAAAATCATACGACGCATTACATGGCTCCTAAACATACGTATTATACATTGATACGTTGTAACCATAAGAATAATGGGACAGGTTGTTGCCTGTCCCATGTACGACAGTAGTTATTCTGCAAAGACAAATGCAGGATGTGAAGTTTCTTCTTCGGGTTGACCTGTTGCCTCTGCACCTTGCCCCGTGCCAGGAACAGGTGTTGCTGGACGCCGCGACTTGCTGACAAACAGGACTGCTATGATCGCAAGAAATGTCACGCCCAAACTGAATGTAAAGGCATCCTGAATGGCGAGCATATATGATTGTTCTTGCACTAAGCCACTAATTGTCTGAAGGGCTGCTGCTTTTGCGGAAATGAGATCCCCTCCTTGTGAGACGAAGAGTGCCTGCAACCGTGGAAACAATTGTCCGAGTAACGAAGATTGTGTTACCTGCTCTGCAAGATGCCCGTAGTGAATCTGTGTCTGTGTTTGAACAAGTGTTGCGAGTACAGCGATGCCTAACGAACTAGAAACAGCACGTGCTACCGTATTTAGCGATGATGCCTGTGCCAATTGGCGTGGGCTTATCTCAGAGAGTCCTGCCACGGTAAGCGGTTGTACGCAGAAGCCGAGGGCAAGACCACGAATAATGAGTACAAGTTGTATCCATCCGAAAGACGTGTAGAGCGAGAGATAGGAAAGCTGCCATGTGGCATAGGCAAGGATGAGCAGGCCAGGAATCATCACTCCTCTTACGCCTATGCGGTCAACAAGCCGTCCTCCTACAATGGTGGCAACCATTGCTGCTAATGCTTGAGGGAGCAAAATCACGCCAGCCTGGAACGCGCTCTGTCCACGGAGACTTTGTAAGTAGAGTGGAAAGATGAACACGCCCCCAAACAAACTAAAGATGACGAACAAGCTAGCAATGATACTAAGTGTGAATGGTCGGTTCGTAAACAAACGTAGATCAAGTAATGGTCTACCTTCTCTACGTACAATGGCAAGCTCGACAAAAACAAAAATGACAAGTGCGATTAAGCCAGCAATAATTGACCCAATAACCTGCCCTGAACCCCAGCCATCAGTACTTGCATCTGAGAGTCCGTAGAGCACTGCCGTAAGGCCAACTGCGACAAAGAAAAAGCCCAGGAAGTCGAAGCGTTGATTGACCTGTGCCTGTGTTTCGCGAATGAATATGCTAACCAGGACGATAGCGAGAATGCCAATAGGCAAGTTGATAAAGAAGATTGCTTGCCAACCTGCATAGGTGACAAGATAGCCACCAAGCGTTGGACCAATAGCGGGTGCTAGTAGAGCTGGTACACCAAAGACGCCGGATGCTATCCCACGCTCTTGTGGTGGAAACTCACGGAAAAGCATAGTAATCGACAGAGGAAACAGTGCTGCTCCACCCGCGCCTTGTAGGACACGGAAAAAGATGAGTGCTGGCAAACTCCATGCGAGACCGCAGAGAACCGAGCCAAGCGTGAAGGCGGCAAGCGAAATAATATAAAATCGTTTCGTTCCCAGTGTGTCAGCAAAGTATCCTGCTGTTGGTGTGATTACTCCTTGTGTAAGGATATAGGCAGTGAGCACCCACTGAACGCTATGGATGTCTGCTCCAAAAGCGGTTTGTAGGCGTGGTATAGCAATGTTCACAATCGTCTGATCCAGGATGCTCATAAACACCCCAAATACGACGACGCTTGCAACCACCCACTTATATGCCAGTCCTCCCTCACGTCGCGTAGCTTGTGCATTACCTTGCATGGGAGACTCCTTTTGTGTTAAAAGATAAAAACAAAGAGGAAACACGTCACTCTTCCTGTTGACGTATACTCCTCTACATTACATCTCTTCCTTGAGGAATTGTGTACAGAGCATTGTAGGGTCGCGTGGCACTATCCCGTAAAGCAAAAGCGAGACGAGCTGCTGAATCGCCTCTTCTCGTGAGAGATGGGCGAACGGCAAAAGATCATTCAGTCCACGTCCGGCAGCACGCATATAGAAAGACATTGCGAGAATTTGCACAAAGAACGCCGCATCGATGTTTTTGTTAAATGCTCCTGCTTCTTGCCGTCTTCTCACATATTCTGTGATAGGCTTACGTCCTCTGACGATCTTGTCCGCGAGAATATGTGCTACTTCAGGATGTGTATATAGCAAGAGAAGAGGCAAGCGTACAATATCACTCTGCGCCGTAAGCGAGTCATAAAAGCCACCAACAATGCTACGCAAAAAGGTTTCATCGTCGAGTTGGACGCCGTTTTGTAAGTCCTGTTCAAGAGCTTCAAGAGCTTGACGCAATGCTTGATGGCTTTCATGATGCTGAACGATTGCCATGAGCAAGTCGTCCTTGCTACGGTAATGCCAGCACAATGCTCCACGTGAAACGCCTGCCTCACTCGCAATATCTTCTAATGTCGCAGCAGAGACGCCCGAACGCCCGAAAACGCGTAAAGCAGCCTCGACAATTTCTCGACGTATATCTGGTGCAGGCTCATCACCAAGATAGCCAGAACGCACGAGTTCGCCGCGTAGTTCTTCCTTGCCACCCGAAAAATGATAATAAAAAGCAGGACGGGAGAGATCGGCTGCTTTGACAATCTCGTCAATGGTAATCTCGTCAAAAGTTGCGTGTTGCGCAAGGGAGCGTGCTGCCTGTACGAGACGCTCTTTTCCGCTCCCTTTACTCTTTTCGAGACGCACTCCTGTCATATTTTAAGTATCCTTCATAGATAGTGCATTATGACCATACTATACTGTCTAGTATCTTGTGTTAGTATAGTAAAGATAGTAAGAAAAGTCAAGAGTTACACGTTGGTTGCTGTTTGAAAAGCAGGGAGACCGCAAGGGTCTCCCCTACATATAGACAAAGGCGAACGTGTAGAGGAGACCCTTGCGGTCTCCCTGTCACATTGTTCATTTGTTTTTGATAAGAAACTGTTGCTATACTCCAAGAGCAATGTCTACCACTAGTATAGACTGGTGACGAAACAGAGGAGAAACCATGGTACTGGTATTGGCTTGGGATGTGCTATCGAGGAGGTAGCACATCCTGCAAGGAATAGTTCTTGTCGCTGTTTACTCTGGTGTTTGTAGAGGTGGTGGCGTAGACGTTGTGTCAGGCAATGGCTGCCTAACATCTGGTTCCATTGGTGGCAGAACGTCTGGTGTCGGCTCAGGGACTTCCTCTGGTGTAGGTGGTTGAGGCGCATCAGGAGTAGGTTCAGGAATTGGCTCTGTTGGTGGTAATGGTAATGGTTGAGGTATATCTGGTTCTGTTGGTGGTAACGGGTCTGGTCGTTCTGGTGTCTGTAAAGGCATAGATGTTTCCCTTTCCTTTATGTATCCTCACATGTATTGTAGCATATTTTCTTAAAATTCACTCATTGCTTCACTGGTTGCTTATCTTGTTTGCTTTCCTGGCGAGCATCTAACGGTCCTGGTAATGCACGTTCGGCTTCGTCCTCTAAACGCTTTTCGTTTCGACGCAGGAAGATGAAAAACGCGATAAGAAGAATTGCCGCTAATACAATTGCTACAATGCCTACTGGTCCCGTTATTTGATTGACTCTATCGCCAAGGAAATAGCCTCCTAAGCCAAAGATTGTCGCCCAAACAATGCCACCTAATGCATTGAAAAGCAGAAAACTGGGCCAGCGCATACGGTTTGTCCCTGCCAGAAACGCAGACCATGCTCGCAATACGGCAACAAAACGTCCAAAGAAGACAACCTTGTTCCCATGCTTCTGAAAAAGATATTGTCCCAGTTTGAGTTTGCGCTCGTCGAGATGTATATAGCGACCATACCGACGTAAGAGTCGGTAGCCACCCTCACGCCCAACCCAAAAGCCGAGGTTGTCCCCTAATATTGCTCCCAGAGCAGCCGAGGCAATCACAAATGGGATAGAGAGATGATGTGTTGTGCCCGCGTAAATGGCGGCAATAATCAGTATTGTTTCACCTGGAAAGGGGATGCCAGTACTTTCGATAGCTACGAAAACGAGCACCGCTATATAGCCGTAACTTTGTAAAAAGTGCATGAGAGACGACGATGTAAAACCAAACATAGAAGTATATCTTTCTGTGCTATGGTACTGAACAATAAAGTGGTTAGTTATAACATATACGGATGGCATAGCGAAAGTGTGTCATTGTCAATGCCTATACGCCGGATATAACAAAGGAAAGAGTAGCCATGAAAGGTCTATTTTCAGTGTATGGAGCCGTATTGTGACCATTTTTATGTATTGTTCGTATGAAGATATGTCTCTATGGGGAGGTTTGTTTTCTTTTGAGACCGAGAATACAGAAAAGATACTCTGTAGTACAACATGCTATAGTAGATTTTTGTGGTAAATGATGGTAAACATGTTGAAAAAACCTGCGCTTTTGGACATACTGATTGTCCTGGTGATGGGCTTTCTCTTATATTACGGCGTCTCCTGGCAGCTCTTTACCTGGTATACCGATCCAGGAAAGTATGAGTGCTATGCAACAGCGTTCTGGCATGGAGTGTCGGCACTCAAGGCGTTGCCTGTACCAGAGATACAGTGTCGCTTTATTACGCAACCACCTGCTGGCACAAGCTTTATCACAAATGCTACGTTGCTTCACATCATGAGAACACATAACGTTCCATCGTGGCTTATTTCTTTTGTCGCGGCACAGGCACCGACGCAACCACTACATGCCCTACCACATGAATATCCGCTCCTAACAGTCATTCCTTTCAGTTTCGGACTTGTTACCTCTGCTCACTGGTATCAAGTTGCTTTCGCTATTGCCATGATACTCTTCGTGGGTGTGGTATATGCTATGCTCAGAGTATGGAAATCGCAGAGAGCCGCGATTGCTTTCGCTCTTTATATCGTTGTTGGGTGCTGGGCAACTGCTGCCGCACGTTTCGATATTATCCCGGCGGGCTTTACCTTGGGCGCGTTATTGTTAGCAGAGCGTGGGCGATGGCGTTGGGCATATGTGTTGTTAGCCGTAGCAACTATGTTTAAGTTTTACCCGATAGTCTTAGTGCCCGCATTCTTTATTGCTCAACAGAAGTCGCGCTACACATTTTGGCATAAGTGGTGGAAGGGGCTTGATGTATTTGTACTGGTCTGCGCTGCTATAACAATGCTCTCATTGCTATTAAGTGTTGAGGGAACACTTGGTCCACTTGGATATTTTGGAGGCCGACCTGTACAAGCTGAATCAACGGCTGCCTCTATTCTCTGGATAGGCAGTTTCCTGGGTTTTCCACTACACTATACGGCGACATATGGCTCCCTCAACATGCTGAGTCCGCTCTCAGGCATTGTCTCGCCTATGATGACGCTATTACTCGCCACAGGATTAGTATACGTATTCTGGTTACAATGGCGTGGCAAGACTTCGCTTGCTGTGTCGCTTGTGTTGATATTACTGGTTGTGATTTGTACGGGAAAAGTATTCAGTCCACAGTACTTACTTTGGATTATCCCGTTTGTCGCGTATATCGGAGAATGTAACAGACGTTGGCTGATCGGTTGGACAGGAATTGGACTGCTCACAACATGGATATTTCCGTATATCTACACCGCAACAACCGTTTTTCTCAATGTTCCTACCATTCCAACGTTTAACCCTGCGGTGTTCGCACGCAATGCCTTTCTTCTCTCGTTTCTCATCATCTTACTCTATCGCTACACGGCACACCGCAAGAACGTTGTGGCTTCTGTAGAGGCTACTCCTTCACAAGAGGAGCGGGAAACCATCGCATTTATGGCACAAGCTGATTAGTTGTCTCTAATAAACTTTGATAGTCGAATACGATATTCCTCTCGGTAGGGGCAGCAATTCATTGCGCCCAAAGATGGGTTGGAGTGGTCTACCTTGCCGCAAGAGGCGTTTTAGGAACGTTTGCCCCGCCGATCCCACCTTTGGGCGCAATGAATTGCTGCCCCTACCGCTATTTTCGTGTTCGATAAAAAGAGCAGAACGACTAGTGGAGGTCCAATGGTAGTGAGACCGACAAGACCAACCCAGTCTCCAACAGGGGGATAGCCTCGGAACAGATAAATCAGAAATGCTGACGCCGAGAAGACCAGCACACTACCCACAAGAGCATAGTTCACTTGCTCATGCTGTGTTGGTATACTTACTGCCGCAAGACCCACAAGCCATAGAACATACCACGGAAAAAACCACGGCGTGACAATCAGCAGTGCGCCAAGCAAGGCAAGTGTTGCTCGTACCATTGTGAGCGTTGTTGGCGTGCGATAAAGCCATATCGAGCCTATACAGAAAAAACTTACAACGACGAGCGCGTTAATACCATTCCATGTACTATGCATACTAAAAAAGGCTAAAAAGCTATTTCTCTCGTGCGATATCGCCAAGAATTTTTGCAATGCAAGCAGAATTGAGCCAAACGCCAAGCGCGATGACGGTGGAGAACCGAGACTGCCCACAATGTCGTGTGGTGTGTGTCCAAACCATAAGGGAATATACAGTAGGATTGCTAAGAGGCCACTGACGAGTGCAGCACTAAAAACTACTCGTAGCGTAGCCAACCATCTGAATCTATTATACATTTGGTCTTGTTGCTGTGACAATGGTTCGTGAGTAAAGACACATCGTGCTATTAAGACAAGGTAGAACACTAAAATCGGTGCCGCCGTGAATTTGATCAGTGTAGCGCACGTGAACATAATAATTGGGGGAAGATACTGGTGGGCTTGTGTGAATCCATGTTGTTCCGAACGGACACACAAGAATATACCAACGAGTATACATGTCACCATCACAATATCATTATGTCCACCTAGACCACTCTCGAACAACACAAGCGGATTCCATGCATACAGTAATGTCCCTAACACAATAATACGCGGGGAACGTTTCGTCTCGCGTAGAATAGCTGTCACCAGCCATATATTAATGAGATGTGCGATCAAGCCAAGCATGCGATAGAAGAAAATATACTTGAGTATAGAACTTCCTGCTACAAGCGTGGAGAAAGCGCAAACAAGAAGCCAGAGTGGACCATATGCAGCTACTGCATCACGCCAATCGTCCAGTTGAAAAAGTGGATCGTGAGGAAATGCTGAAAGTGGTGTGTAGTAAGGATTGGCATGATATGTGACGATGATGCGCCCGTAACCAGCATAGACACCAGCATCATGTGAAAGCGCGGAAGGTGTAAGAACGTAGATGATGCCAACGAGCATCGCCCCGATCCAGATATATCTCAGGAGAGTTTTTACAGACAGAGGTTGAGCGGCGTTCTCAGTAAACCCTAAAACCTCTTGTTTGTTAGTATACTTCTGTACGATGTAAGCACTAAGAAAATAAAAAAGATAGACAAATATCATCACTATGAGAAATTCAATTGAGTCAGTATTTATCTGAGATGCGTGAACGTCAGTTGTGAGATGAAAGTCAGTTGGTAGCTTTGTTCCTACGATGGTCATGAGAGTACTGAAAGGCAGAGAAGCGAGAAGCGTTGTGCCTGCGAGCCGACTAAGTGGTGCAACGGTTACAAGGATACAGAGTATGAAAGCACACAGGCATACTAGAAGCACATGAAGGAAAGAAAGTTTTTTCATGCTATGATGTTGTGGAGCGAGCAAGGACGTAGCAGTAGACAGTATTTCCTCCGAGCACAGTATGTATAATGTGCCAGGATGTAGGAAGAGGATAGCCACGTTGCACTAAATGCATAGGCCATACAAGATAATTATATTGCTGATAGGTACTGTTAGGATGTGCCTCACTTAACTTCAATCGGCTTGGAAGAGCACTATTAAAATCATACCACGAGACTCCATCGCTTCCATTACTGAGTGTACCTTGAAGTGCTGTTAATCCTACCTGCTCTTGACCATGAGTTTGTGTTGCTATCCACTGTACGCCTTCGCGATAGCCAGGATATGCAACCTGTAGTACCGCGTTTTCATTTGGAAAGAACTCGCTGGTATAGCCTTCGGCACCATAGACTGTCGTTAGTCCAATCAGATGAGGAACGAAGAGTGCTAGCCCAAGTAGTGTCGCTGCAACTACTGGGTAGAGCCGAAGTACACGCGAAGGACGCGAAACTGATGATACTGGTGAGGCGCTTTGTATAGTAGGGCTATCCGTTTGTCTGGTAAAGACTGTAGAGAGAGAACCGCGCCGATAACGTAAGATGTTTGCAAGTCCGACTGCTCCTGCTAGCGCAACTGGAGCCGCCATTGGCAGGTGATAGTGTGTACCAACAACAATATTGAGCAGACTAAACATACCAATAATAGAGACAAGCCATATCCATACAAATGCTATGTTTGTTGCCTCCTCTACCGTTATCTTCCCCATATGAAAACGTATAAGTTGCACTAAGCCCATGACTGCAAAAAGTGCGGCTGGTATCGTAACAAATGCACTCATCTTCGAGAGTAAGATATAGAGAATAGCCCAGTGGGGCACATGGAGATAATCTTTTCCCGCGAGGAATGTGAGATGCCCATTTGTTGAGTGATTCCACTCGAAGAGAAAGCTTTGCACAAGCCGAACCGGTGGGTTAGGCCAGATCGCGGGATCGGCGACAAGAAATATGATTGGCGCGAGAATAACCGTTGCCAACCACCAACGCCATGGCAAAGGTGGACGTTCTTCTACAGATATACGTTGTCGAATGACAAAAAAGTAATACGCGGTAAAGAGAGCAATACCAGGAATGGCAAGCACAGCAGTATATTTACTAGCTGCTCCAAGCCCAACGAGTAGCGCAATAACAAGATAGAGCCACGGACGACGAATAGCGTACCATGTAAGCAAATAAGCGATGGTGATCAGTGCAGTCATAGTCATATCCAGATATGCCAATGCGCTGAAATAAACCATCCAGGGACTAACGGCAAGGCATAATGCGGCTGCGAGTGCTACTACACGACCAAAGGGAGCACGTGCTAACCAATAGACCGCAACAACAAGAACAGTTCCCATGAGAATACTAGGTAAACGTGCTGTGAACAGATCTGATAACGGATGTCCAATGGCTGTATTGAGTGTAAGCGAAAGTCCTATTAGCAGTTTTACAAAGGGAGGATGTTCATAATTGTAGTGCCACTGACTTGAACCGATCTGTAGATGTGTCAAAAGTGGAAAATATAGTTTGCCACCGAGAATATAGACGACCTCATCTGTTACCATATCAAGCTGTGTGGCGAGTAGTAGACGTGGGACGAAAGCGATGAGTGCAAGCAGCACCACAATCACGCCTTCGACAAAAAAGATGCTACGGCGCGGAGGTATAGGATGTTGTTCTTGTATGCTTTGCGGCAATATTTCTTGCGTTATCTCGCTGGTCTTGATATCCATATTTTCGTGGTTCACCATCAACGTTTGTTTATATTAATCATTCGGGGTAGGAACCGATTTATCACGTCCTTCTGGGTGATCGAAATGCTAGGAGGACGTGATAAATCGGTCCCTACAGAATATGTTGTATTGCTCAACCGCAACATAGTATAACATGTGTATGCTAGTGCGTCGATATACCTAGTACTTGTAATTGAGTACATATCTTTTACTACTGAGGAGAAAAAACTTGTTTTCCGACACCGCAGAACCCCATTTCCATTTTCGTCACTTCGACGTGGATACAGACCTTCCACGTCTGGTCCAGTTGCTATCTGAGATAGAACAGTCTGATCATGCAGGAGAGGACACCAGCGAAGAGACGCTCAAAACTCAACTAACACTGCCCGGACATGACCCAGTACAAGACCGTTGGGTTGTGACAGCATCGAACAACAACGAG
>CAXTWV010000027.1:0-26974 GCA_964248005.1 uncultured Ktedonobacteraceae bacterium
GAAGGTATCGAACAAAGAGCAAATACATGTAGCTCTCAACCAGGAAATGGATTGATATGAAGCTCTGTTTCTTGTTTGACGTGTTTCGTCGTAGTTTCCTCAATCATAAACAGTTCTACCTTTCTCTGCTACAAGCGAGGAGTCGCGTCCATAGCAGTTCGATACATCTGATATTGAGCCATAAAACGCGGTGCCTTTTGCCATAATGTTGCGTCATCAATGCGTCCACTACGTGTCATATAGCTATATGCAAGTGGAAGTGCGTCAAGGTCCATTTTCTCATGAAAGGTTTCGTACCATGTATAGCTTTGCTCCGCGATGCCAAGCAGTTTTTCCATTCCTGGTCTGCGAGCCTGTTCAAATGCCTGAAGTGCTGCTGGAAGAGAGTTCGTCGTTCCTATCGCCTTAGAAAGAGCAATGGCGTCTTCGAGTGCCATGCGAGTGCCAGAGCCAATAGAAAAATGCACTGTCCGCAACGCGTCACCGAGCAAGATAACATTGTGCGTGCTCCAATTCTGGTTTGTCACCACCTTAAACGTGAGCCACGTAGGTTTATTCGGTAGCAACGGATGTCCACCTAGATCATCCTTGAAGACCTGTTCGCAATAGGCGCGGCTTTCTGCGTCAGACATACGGTCAAATCCTGCTCGTGTCCACGTCTGAGCATCGCACTCCACGATGAAGGTACTGGTAGTTTCGCTATAGGGATAGCAATGAGCAACGAAGGCTCCTCCTTGATAGGAGCGGAATATGAGCGAGAGTGTCTCAAAGAGCTGATGCGTGCCATACCAGATATAATGATTTGAAAGCTGATGCGTCGATGGTTGAAAATCCTTAGCATACTGCTGTCGAACCGTACTATTGACGCCATCCGCACCTACAAGCAAATCACAGTCAGTAAACATAGCAGGATCAAGCAGTCGTGTCTCAAAACGCATCTCAACTCCTTGTCGTCGGCAATGATCTTGGAGAATACGTAACAGAGCGAGCCGAGAGATACCTGCATAAGCACTCCCATCAATACGTACTCGCTCTCCCTTTTGCACAAGCGTCAAATCATCCCAAAAGCGCAACTGGGCCTCGATATCGGCATAGGATATCGGATCGCTATCTTTCAGGAACGAGAGCGCACGATCTGAAAAGACGACTCCCCATCCATAGGTTGCGCCAGAAGGGTTCTGCTCAACGATAGTAATGTGATGAGAAGGATTCTGCATCTTCATAAGAAGCGCAAAATACAATCCTGCTGGCCCACCGCCAAGAATGCCGATTTTCATAGCGCGTCTCCATGTGGCAGAGAACGACCAAACATATCTACTAGGTATATATGGTATAGTGCTAGATACTATTTGTCAACGCGCCGAAACGCTTGAGGACGGTGAAAAGAAGGAGCATCCAATGACAACGAGTAAAGAGAACCCTAATGTGCAAGACATTCGTCAAAGTGTTGCAGCTTCTTACAAAGAGTTACAACAGCTACTACAAGGGCGACTGACGCTTTTACCAGCAAATAAGCTGTACGAAACGTCCATCGAGGGTGAGTGGACCCTCATGGAAAGCCTTGCTCATATTATCGAGTTTATGCCTTACTGGGGTGATGAAATTGTGAAATTGGTTGCACAACCAGGGCAAAATTTCGGACGTACTCATAAAGACGAAGCCCGTATTCAAGCCATCAAGGACCACAAGTAAGATACGTTAGAGAAATCGCAAGGTGCTTTAGAGAGAAGTTATCATTACTTAGATAAGGCATTGAGTACATTGAAAGACAGCGATTTGGAGTTAACAGGTCGTCACTCGAAATTTGGCGAACAGACGCTCGCGTGGTTCATCAAAGACCTTGTGACAGACCATCTTGCGAATCACATAGCCCAAATGAACAGGAGCTTGGAAGAATCGTAGACAGTAAAATAGTGCATATTTTGCTCATAGTGTGATATACTTGTTATGGATACCATCCTCAATACGACGTTGCTCGTTACACCTAATAATGGGCAAGAAAGGAGATCTGCTACACATCCTTTCCAGTCATCTATGGTATAGACGACTCCATCCTTCCTCATGGCCTGTGAGCACAGTTGCTTACAAATACAAAGCATTCCAGGTTTGAAGAATCCTGATCAGTACAAAGAAAAAAGTACACGTATTGCTAGTTTTCATGAAAGGTGGAACACATTCAATGGCTCAATATGCAGAAGAGACAACGCCAGGACCCATAGCCTCTGCCGCTGTATCCGCAGTCGCTAACCCCGGACCTCTTGGCTTGAGTGCCTTCGCACTTACAACCTTCGTCCTCAGTTCCGTCAATGCGGGACTTCTCGCTGGCACAGACCTCAAGATTGTTGTTGGCCTTGCCTTATTCTATGGTGGTATCGCACAGCTTCTTGCTGGTATGTGGGAATTTAGAACGGGCAACACTTTTGGCGCAACCGCCTTTTCCTCTTATGGTGCCTTCTGGATTGCAGTCGGTGCTAGTATACAGTTTGGCTGGATTACCAGTCATGCAGCCTTTGGTTTCTTCCTCCTCGGCTGGACCATCTTCACCCTCATTATGTTTCTTGGCACACTGAGAACGAACGGTGGACTTATTGCCCTCTTTGGTCTTCTTTTCCTTACCTTCTTGTTCCTCACCATTGCAGAGTTTGGTGGTGGTACAGGCATACTCGGTGGCTATCTCGGCATTATTACAGCTATTGTCGCATGGTATAACGCACTCGCTGGTGTGTTAAGTGCAAGCCGCGCTCCATTCACGCTACCCATCTTCCCCATGAGGTAGCGAACATTGTAGGCAGCATGTTTTTTCAGCTTCAGATATACACAGTAGAGTGTATATCTGAAGCTGAAAACGTACAGACATTTCCTCACATGCTGTCTAAAACGTTAAAAATGTCCTGTATGTGCTATAATTTCTAGGTTCACAGCAATCAAGTCTGACTCACACACGAAGGAAGGCAGAATACATGAGTAACCTCAGTTTTGAAAACACTGACAATATTTTGATTGAGGAACGTGTTTTCCCCCCATCTAACGACGTTGTTAGTAATGCCAACATCACTTCCTACATGAAGTCAAAAGGCTTCGACGAGTACGACAAGTTCTTTCAGTGGTCACTTGCGAACCGTTTTGAATATTGGGAAGACCAGGCCAAGGAACTGCACTGGTTTGAGCCGTGGCAGCAAACCTTTGAATGGACAACCAAGCCCTTTTTCAAGTGGTTTACTGGCGGCAAGTTCAACATTGTCTACAACTGCCTCGACAGGCATATGGAAACAGCAACGCGCGATAAAATAGCTTTCCACTGGGAAGGTGATGATGGCTCAAGCCGTACCATGACCTACAAAGAGCTATTTGTGCTGACGAACCGCTTCGCGAAAGCACTGCAAAACCTCGGCGTGAAAAAAGGAGACCGTGTAGCCATCTACATGCCAGCGATTCTTGAACAGGTGGCGGCAGTCCTTGCCGTTGCGCGTCTTGGTGCCGTGCATACTGTTGTGTTTGGCGGCTTTGCTCCTAGCGCGTTGCGAGACCGTATCATTGATGCCCAGGCGAAAGTGGTGATTACCGCCGATGGTAATTATCGTGGCGGCAAGCATATCGAACTCAAAAAGATTACCGACGAGGCTGTTGCCGAGACGCCGACCATCGAAAAAGTCCTTGTGGTCAAGCGACTTGGTACCGAGGTCGCGATGCAGGCTGGTCGTGATGTCTACCTGGACGATCTGTTTGCTGATATTCCAGAGGATACGCTTGTTCCGTGCGAACCAATGGATAGCGAGGATATGCTCTATATTCTCTACACAAGCGGTAGTACAGGCAAACCAAAGGGCGTTGTACACGTTCATGGAGGCTATGCCGTTGGTGCCTATGCGACCACCAAGTATGTCTTCGATACTAAAGAGAGCGACATTTTCTGGTGTACCGCCGATGTCGGTTGGGTAACAGGCCATAGCTACATCATCTACGGGCCATTGATGAACGGTTTGACAAACGTGCTATTTGAGGGGACACCGACCTATCCTGCCCCGGACCGCTTGTGGAGCATTGTCGAGAAATATAAAGTGACGACCCTCTACACATCTCCCACAGCCATTCGTGGCCTGATGCGCTTTGGTGAAGAGTGGCCTGCAAAGCACGACCTCTCTAGTCTGCGTCTTCTTGGCAGTGTGGGCGAGCCAATCAATCCTGAAGCATGGATTTGGTATCACAAAAATATCGGTCATGGTCAACTACCTATCATGGATACATGGTGGCAGACGGAGACCGGCTCTATCCTGATTAGCCCAACTGTGGCAATCCCCTTGAAGCCCGGTAGTGCCAGCCGTCCCTTACCAACCATCCAGGCCGAAGTTGTAGACAAGAACGGTGCCGCGGTAGGCAGCGAACGTGGTGGCTTCTTGATTGTGCGTGAACCGTGGCCCAGCCAGATGCGTACCATCTACGGCGATCCCGCACGCTATGAGACCTACTGGAACACCATTCCGGGTGTTTACTTCGCGGGTGACGCGGCAACAATGGATAAGGATGGCTACTTCCGCATTCAAGGTCGTGTGGATGACGTGATCAAAGTAAGTGGGCATCGCCTTGGCTCTATGGAAATCGAGTCCAGCCTTGTCAGTCATCCAGCCGTTGCTGAGGCTGCTGCCATTGGCAAACCTGATGAGGTAAAGGGCGAGCATGTCAAAGTGTTTGTTATCCTTAAAAATGGGTTCGAGCCATCTGACGAAATGGCGAAGCAACTGAAATTGCACGTTCGCACGACAGTAGGTGCGCTCGCCGTTCCCGACGAACTTGAATTCGCGCCCAGTTTGCCCAAGACTCGCTCAGGAAAAATCATGCGTCGTGTCATCCGTGCCCGCGAACTTGGCGAACCTGTTGGAGATACCAGCACCCTTGATGGCTAAGCGTTGTTAAGAATACTAGGTATGTGACAAAAACTAGACCATCCATATTCGGATGGCCTAGTTTTTGTCACATCTATCTAGTAGGAGAGATTGACGCTATTTGGAACTCATCTTCGAGATTAGGTACAAAATGTGCTAAGGTATACCTGAGAAATGCTTCTTTGAGGATTTCCCTGGAACCATCCTCTCTCGAACCATTCCCAACGAGCACTCGATGATTTCAACACCTTTAGTGGAGGACCCATGCGTATTCTCATCCTGGGAGGGGACGGCTATCTGGGCTGGCCCCAAGCACTCTCTCTTTCCAGCCAAGGACACGACGTTACGATTCTGGACAACTTGGCACGTAGACTCTTTGACCTCGAACATGGCTTCGACAGCTTAATTCCCATCCAAACACTACACGAACGGGTTGCTGTCTGGAAAGCCATCTCTGGACACACCATCCAGGTACGTATCGCCGATGCGACGGACTATGAAGCTCTTGCCTCCGTCTTTCAAGACGTTCAACCGGAAGCAGTTGTCGATTTTGCTGAACAGCGTTCCGCCCCTTATTCCATGATTGATCGCAAGCACGCTGTCTACACACAAACCAATAATGTCGTCGGTACATTGAACGTCTTGTATGCTATTAAAGACGTTGTACCCGACTGTCACCTCGTCAAACTTGGCACGATGGGCGAATACGGTACACCGAACATCGACATTGAAGAGGGCTTTATTGAGATACACCATAAAGGTCGCTCTGATGTGTTGCCATTTCCTAAGCAACCAGGCTCTTTTTATCACCTTAGCAAAGTTCACGATAGCCACAATATCATGTTCTGCTGTAAAATCTGGGGTATTCGCGCGACTGATCTTAATCAAGGCATTGTGTATGGCTTTGAAACCGATGAAACCTCTCAGGATGCACGTTTGGCAACACGTTTCGACTACGATCAAATCTATGGGACGGCCCTCAACCGCTTTTGTATTCAAGCTGCCATAGGCTATCCCCTTAGCGTATATGGTTCGGGCCAGCAAACTCGTGGCTACATTAACCTGCGCGATACGATCCAATGTATTGAACTAGCCATCGCATCACCACCACAAGCAGGCGAATACCGGGTCTTTAATCAAATCACTGAGCAGTTTTCACTGGTAGAACTGGCGGAAATGGTAGTCAAGCAAAGCAACCACTTTGGGTTAGAGGCACAGCTTGAGTATCTCCCCAATCCACGCCTTGAGTCGGAACAGCATTACTACAATGCTACACACACTCGACTTACCGAACTTGGACTTAAACCACACTTGCTCAATGAAGATGTGCTTGCATCACTTATTCAATGTGCGATTGATTGCCGCGAACGTGTTGACAAAAACCTCATCATGCCGACCGTCAATTGGCGCAAGACAGAGAACGAAGTTTCCTAGCAGAAGTCTTTCCTGAAAAGGAATGCTACACTTGAGCAAGGAGTCGATCAATCACCGTGCGAATACCTTGATTCGCTTGACTATTCCAAGCCTTATACGCTTCAATAGTAGCAACCTTTTCAGCAATCAACGTTGGATTTTGCGCAATCTCAAGAAGCAATTCTTGCTGGGCTGTTGGTTCCAGGCGAACCCAGCCCAGATTGTGTCGTTCTATAAAAGCTAGCGTTGGCGTTTCCTGGTCTGGTATAACAGCCGTGACGAGAAAGGGCTTCTCTAGCATGAATGCCTCCGAGACAAAACTCGCACCAGCTTTTCCAACGATGATATCCGTAGCAGCCATATAGGGTGCAATTGCCTCTGTAAAAGGTACAGCGTATACTTGCTTCATACCAGCATAGGCTGCTGCCATGCTCTTATTATTGCCCACTGCCAGGATGATTTGTACGGGGATAGTTGTATGTAACAAGAACTCTATCACACGATCAACCTGAGCAGAGCCTTTTGCTCCACCCTGCAGAAAAATTGTAAATAGGCTCGGATCAAAATTCAGTGCCGCCAATGTTTCATCTCTTGTAGAAGCTGAAACCTCTAAAAACTGGCGTCGTATAGGTCTTCCCGTCAAGTACAAACGTTTTTGCTCGATGCCTTGCTCTACTGCTTGCTCAAAGATTTCGCGTGTTGGTGCGAGATAGGCATCGGCATGCTTCTCAGTAAACCATGTTTGATGTACGCGTCCCAGATCAGTAAGCTGAAAGACGAGTGGCACGTGCTTAGGAAGACGCGCATTGACACGCGCAATTGCATAGGACAATAGTGCATGTGTTGTAATAATAAGTTGGGGTTGGGTACGTTCTATGCTTTTGCGTAGACGATAGGAGAGTAAAAATGTGAGTATGTTATGAATACACCAGGAAGCAAACGGAGTATCAGTGTATTTGAACTGACGAGCAAGGAACCCTACATCACGTCGGCTTACATCTGCATACCAACGATCAATGAGCTTAGGCAATGGGTCCGAAATGATGCAAGTATAGTCAGAGCCAAGTAGCTCTTTGAGCGATTGTGCGAGATTCATGTGCCCACCACCTGTATGTGTGGTAAGAATCAAAATCGTAGGTTTTGCTACGTGCATAGTTACTCTCCTAGTCAGAAGCAGATGTAGTGTTGAGATTGTGCCCAAGTGTATCAATCGGTGGTTTTGATGCGTATGTCTGCTCGGACTTAGCTGTTGTTTCTTGCTTGACGCGCTTCCTCTGACGTACATTGCGTACAAGCATCACGCCAATGAAGAGCGCAACGATGAGTGCAAGCAGCAGGCTAGAGACAGCACCAAAGATACTTGCCACCTCCTCCCAACTTTGCGCAAAGATGTATCCTAAACCAAGCGGAATGATTGCACCAAGAATTTGACCGCTTATATCCCACAGCAGAAAGCGCGGGTAGGGATATTGTTCCAAGCCCGCGACAAGATTAACCGGTCCTCCAAGTGCAACGATTAAAAAGCGCGTTGTAAAGATTGTCCATGCGGCTCTGCGTCGAAAGGCTTCTAGTCCCCGTTCCAGCATTTGGGGTGTAATGAAGCGAAAGCGTTTTTGTCGCTCAAGCCAGTGAAAAAGTGAGACGCCTACCCGTCGCCCAATGAAGTAACTCACGTTGTCACCCATCACGGCTGCACTTACTGCGATAGGAAAGAGAATAAGAATGTTGAAATCACCGAGGGCAGCAAAGGCACCAGAAGCAAAGAGAAGCAGAGAGCCAGAAACGGGAATGCCAATAGCAGCAATAAACACAATCAACCAAAGTACCGGATACCCATATTGCTGTAATGCATCAAGATAGAAAGTGTTCATACTTCTCTCCTCCTATCTTGTAGTACTGAAAGAAGTTCTTGCGCAACAGCCGTCTTCTGTGGGGGTGCTACCTTAGAGTGAGGATGTGTTTCACGATACGCTAGAATAGCATGTTGCACGTTCAGTATCACGCTGTTAACAGGTTTATGCTTCGTCTTCGCGATTGTATCAAGCGTGGCATGACGCATGGAATTGCCATCGTGAATGTCTAACTCCTGGTAAAGATAGTTTTCAGGAACATGATAGATATGCGAAACCGCGTGAACGGTCATCCAGGGACGAACAGTTTGTACATCTCCTGCTTTGACTGCGCGACTGTGTTGCTGAAAACTTCGTATTTGCTGAACGGTTTGTATCGCGGTGAAGGCGATTAATCCCAGTGCGAGTAGCAGCAGAAGACAAAGCAGGGCTATTTTTCCGCGTTTGTTCAGAGTACGTAGTCTATTCACAGTTTATCTTTTGCCATCCAAATTTTTGTGTGTTTATGAACATAGTAGTTTCCCTCTTTTCCTATAGAGTACCCCATACTTCTCAAGAAAGACAGGGGAACATGTAAAGATTTTGTTAGAGGCTTTGTATAGAAACATAAGAAATGCTTGACCAGACGACGATGCTAGGCTATAGTAGCTTCATTCTACAGAATGATGAAGGTAATTAGCGATGACCATAACCAGTGAGGTGCCCTATATGACCGGACCAAAGGACTTTTTAGAATATCTTACCGCATTAATACAGCAAGCAGTAGCCATATATCTTGAGCAAGAGCATATAGCAATAGACAAGGAACAACTTCCTATTGATCTCCGTTTCTCGGCACAAGCCAGTTTTGGCGACTATTCTATGCCTGTTATGCAATGGGCGGGCAAGAACAAACTGGGACGCCCACCGTTGCAAATTGCCGAGGCTTTGAATACAATTCTACACGATATGCGTATCTCTTCAGTTGCGGAAATTACGGTGACAAAGCCAGGATACATCAATTTCAGCCTTAATCGTTCCGAGGTGGGTAAGGCGATTATCGAACGAGTCGTAGAGGCTGGTCCCGATTATGGACACAACGACATAGGCATTGGCACGAAAGTGATTGTCGAGCATACCGCAATAAACCCTAATAAAGCGGCCCATGTTGGGCATCTGCGCAATTCATGCATTGGTGATACTGCTGCGCGTATGTTGCGCTCTCAAGGTTACACTGTTGAGGTCGAAAACTATATCGACGATTCTGGTGTTCAGGTTGCGGATGTTGTGGTTGGACTTCTGCAACTTCAAAAAGGGCAATTACAACTTCCCGGTGGCAATGAGCAATTGCCTCATGAGTCCTTTGACTATTTCTGCTCGCGTGTCTATGTCGCGGTTGTCAAAGCTTACGATACGCAACCAGAACTCAAAGACTTGCGCAGAACCGTTCTCCATGCTATCGAGCAAGGTGAAGAGCCAGCATCCGGTCCAGATTATCCTACGCTCGCCTCTGACCTCTCGCGCCAAATTGTACAGGCGCACCTCAAAACAATGGCTCGCCTCAACATTTCTTATGATCTGCTGACGTGGGAGTCTGCCATTCTGGGTGCAGGTCTCTGGAAACATACCTTTGATATGTTGCGCGAAAGCAAGTTGCTTGAGAAACCAGAAACGGGTCCTGCTGCTGGCTGCTGGATATTGCCCTTTGGAGATGAAGACGCACAGGGCGAAGAGAATGAGCGGATGCAAGACAAAATTCTTGTCAGGAGCGATGGTACTGCCACCTATACAGCGAAGGATATCGCTACTCAATTATGGAAATTTGGCCTTGTTGATAATCAACAAGGTGTTGATTTACATTATATTCCCTGGGGCGTGCAGCATGATGGGCGTGTTCTTTGGTCAATGCGTACTCCGAAAGATGTAGTTGCACACAGTGAAGAAGCTGATCCGAAACGCTTTGGTCATGCCCAGAAAGCCATCAATGTGATCGATGTGCGCCAATCTTATCCACAGCAAGTTGTCTATGAAAGTTTGCGGCGGCTCGGTTTTCCACAACAAGCTGATAACTCAATGCATATCTCCTATGAAGTTGTGACGCTTTCAAAAGCAACGGCGGCAAGTCTCGGTGTTGATACGTCCGATGGGCGTAGCTTCTATGCTATGTCAGGTCGGAAGGGTATTGAGATCAAGTCGGACGACCTGATTAACGAAGCGATACGGCGTATGAAAGAGGTCAAGGCTGATCTGCCCGAAGAAACCTCGTCCATTCTTGCCGCTTCTGCCATTCGTTACTTTATGATTCGCTTTGGCTTACAGCAAATCATTGCGTTGGATATAGACGAAGCCCTGCGCCCAAACGGTGATACAGGTGTCTATCTGCAATATGCCTATGCACGTGCCAACAGCATTCAACGTCGTTTGCAAGAGTCGGGCTATGAGTTACCAGATTTTCTCGTTGACTTGCCCGAACAACTTGAGCAGAGCGAGTGGGAATTACTCCGCCATATC
Organism: uncultured Ktedonobacteraceae bacterium; assembly: GCA_964248005.1. Classification (GTDB taxonomy): domain Bacteria; phylum Chloroflexota; class Ktedonobacteria; order Ktedonobacterales; family Ktedonobacteraceae; genus JBBQVS01. The sequence continues at coordinate 10,634 of CAXTWV010000027.1, forward strand.
GACGCCTATCCACGTCGGCTAGCGGAAGCCAGCGAGTCACTCGTCCCCTCGACGCTCTCGACCTACGTATACGAACTGGCATCACATTTCAGCGACTTCTACGAACACACGCCACCAATTCTGAAAGAGACCAACGAGCACGTCAAAGCTTTCCGCGCCTCGCTCGTGCGTGCCACCGTTCAAACGATGGATAACGCTCTGCGTGTACTTGGCTTTATCCCACTTGAACGCATATAACCTAATGAACCTTGACAACATAGAACGGTAGGGGCAGCAATTCATTGCGCCCAAAGATGGGGGCGGGGCAAACGTCCCCAAAACACCTCTTTTGGCAACGCATTCCCCTCCCCACTCATCTTTGGACGCAATGAATTGCTGCCCCTACCGAGAGAATTCCCGCATTCGGTTGTCAAAATTCATCAGGAGGAAGGTGTATCTATGGAACGGAACATTGTTTGGTCCCGCTTGGACGAACCAGGGATGGAACACTTACACCTTATAGAGGACCCACATGGCTTTACAGCAAATGGCCTTATTCTTGCGGTGAAGGAAAATATTCCCTATCGTATGGGGTATACTATTCATTGTGATACAGCTTGGCATGTACGTGAAGTGCGCGTCGAGATACTAGATAGTTCCGCTCCGCAGATACATCTAAAAGCCAATGGGAAAGGGCACTGGACAACAGGTACTGGTGAACGAGTTGCCCTTTTAGATGGGTGTATTGACGTAGATATTTCTGCAACACCATTCACCAATACTATTGCCATCCAACGTTTAGGCTTAGCTGTTGGCGAAGTTGCGGAGATAACGGCTGCCTATATCAAAGTGCCTGAAATGCAGATTACAGCGGTAAAGCAACGTTACACCTATGTAGAGAACAATGATGATGGTGAGCACTATCAGTATGCAGGGTACCCCAGTAGGTATCAAGCCGAATTAGTGGTTGATCGGAATAAGCTTATTATCGCGTATCCTGAACTGTTTATGAGAGTTTGGTCGAGTGAAGAGATAGCGACACAGCAAGAGGAGAGTTAGCAATGGCAGAAAAGAAACCTTTACGCTTTGGCATTAAAACCGCACCCCAAAATACAACTTACGAAGATATGCTCCGTGTTTGGCTCGAAGCCGACGAAGTGCCAACCATCGAACATGCGTGGCTGTTTGACCACTTCATGCCGCTTGGCAACGATCCGACGGGGCCATGTTTAGAAGGGTGGACGTTGTTATCGGCATATGCTGCCTTGACCAAACGGCTCCGTGTTGGCTTAATGGTCACAGGCAACACCTATCGTCACCCAGCCGTGTTAGCGAACATGGCGGCAACTGTCGATGTCATTTCACATGGACGTCTCGATTTCGGCATCGGTGCAGGTTGGAACGAACTAGAGCATAGTGCCTATGGAATCCCTCTCTACGAACCAGCCGAACGCATCAAGCGTATGGGCGAGGCGTGTGAAGTCTTCCGTTTGATGTGGACAGAAACCACACCCGATTTTAACGGCAAGTATTATCAACTCAAGAGTGCCTACTGCGAACCAAAACCAGTGCAGAAACCATATCCACCAATAACCATCGGCGGTGGTGGCGAACAACTCACGCTCCGCATGGTCGCGAAATACGCAGATATCTGGAACTTTGTTGGCGGTCCCGTCGAGTCCTTCAAACATAAGAACGAAGTGCTTGACGACCACTGTGCCAAAATCGGACGCGACCCCTCAACCATCGAACGCTCAATACAAACTGTGGTCACTCCAAATGATATGCAAAGCACTGTTACCACAGTTCAAAGCTTCATAGACAATGGAGCAACCCACATTGTGCTGAACCTGAGACCTCCATATCCAGAAGGGATCGCGCATAGGCTGGCGCAAGAGGTGATTGAGCCGCTGCAAAAAGCGTATCAGCAAACCGTGTAATTAACGAAGGATGATATCATTCTTGTCAGGTGTTATCATCTGTAATAGCATATACACAGTTGTTATATAAAGTTACGAAATCCCTCTAGGAGTAAACATGAATAAGCTAACGGCTGAAGAAGAACGCGTTATTGTACATAAAGGCACGGAAAGACCGTTTAGTGGCGAATATGACCACTTTTTTAAGGATGGCATATATGTATGTCGTCGCTGTAACAACCCACTTTTTACAGCGAAAGCGAAGTTCGACTCTGGCTGTGGTTGGCCTAGCTTTGACGAGAATTTTCCCAACGCGGTCAAACGTCTGCCCGATCCCGATGGTTATCGAACCGAAATCGAATGTGCCAACTGTGGAGCACATCTAGGACACGTTTTCCTTGGCGAGCGTTTAACTGACAAGAACACGCGTCACTGTGTCAATTCCTTGTCTATTCGTTTCATCACCAAAGATAAAGAATTGCCACCAGTCCTACACGATACCAAATAAACGAAATTATGTGCGACAGATAGCTTAATGCTGCTAAACATGCTACGTTTAGCAGCATTGTACATTCGTAGGAGAGCGACTTCCGTCCGTACCCATGCTAGGCTTTGGTCAAGCTAGGTCAGGCGCGTCGGCTGATCTTTCCCAGGCGAGAGCCGGGTCGAGGATTGAAGCAAAATCCAAATAGCTGTTTTCTTTCTCAGCTCGTAGAATAGATACATGTGCAACTTGCAAGAACATCTACACTCTCCATCAGTCATCCCGAATGCAAGAGGGAGAGAAAGGAAAGGAATTGGCTATGAACACATGTGATGAGCACCAAAGGTCGCCAGATGGTGGAGGAACTCGGTCATGAGAAAAGTTATTGTCCTCGAATTCGTCACCCTTGATGGTGTCATACAAGCAGGAGGCGGGCCAGAGGAAGATACCAGTGGTGGCTTCGCGTATGGCGGGTGGGTATTTCGATATTCCGACGATGTTGTTGGAGCAGTCATACAGAGGCAGATGAACATGCCGTTTGATCTGTTGGTAGGGCGCAAAACCTTTGAAATTTGGGCACCGTACTGGCCTCAACATGCGGACGAATGGCCCAGCGTCATGTCAGCGACCAAGTACGTCGCCTCGAATACCATGACGTCTCACGAATGGCAGCCCTCCGTGTTTTTAAGCGGAGACATTGTGGAAAAAGTCAGCAAACTCAAGCAGCAGGAAGGGCCAGATTTGCATGTGTACGGAAGTGCAAATCTCGTTCAGACGCTCATGAAGCATGATTTGGTCGATGCGTTGTGGCTCAAGATATTTCCGCTGACGTTGGGCAGTGGAAAACGGTTGTTTGCCGATGGCACCATTCCGGCGGCGTTCAAGGTGACGAATAGCGAAGTCTCCCCAAGTGGCATCATTCTCGTGAATTACGAGCGTGTCGGCGCGATTACACCCAACACGGTATCAGGAGGCAGACATTCCTGAGGTCACGAGGAGCATTCTCCAACCACATGTGATGCGCGGTCGAACATTCGCGCCATGTACCAACAGGCGAATGAACCACTTTGCAGTTTTGAACCATAAAGTGTCCAGCCTGTCATTGACCGATAAAGTGTTCAGTTAGGAAATTTTGGATGGCAATCCACACATTGCTTTATTACATGTACTCCTGAACGCACACTGGAATTTGGTGACACAATAGGCTTTTTTGAATCGTATAGCATAAGTAAACGGACCAAATTGCAAGTAAAGGAGATATAAAGCTATGTCGATGACACAAGACGTGATTGCTGTTGGTGTCTTTTCCGATATTCATCAAGCAAGGCAGGCGATAGATGATTTGAAACATGCAGGCTTTGATGATGAAGAGATCGGTTTTCTCTCCCGCGTTACAGAAACAGATACAGGCAACGATGTAGAAGGAAGTGCCGCTACAGGTGCGATTAGTGGCGGTGTCGTTGGTGGCATACTTGGTGCAGCCGCAGCCCTCCTCATTCCGGGCTTTGGACCCGCCATTATAGGTGGTATTCTAGCAGCAACGGTTGGTGGTGTAGCTATTGGTGCAACAGCAGGTGGTATTCTTGGTGCTTTGACAAGTTTGGGTGTTTCAGAAAACGAGGCAAAGTTCTATCAACGTGAATTAGAAGCTGGTCGAACAATTGTGACAGTAAAAAGTGCCGATGGTGCGGCTCAAGCCACAGCAATTCTACGCAACCGTGGAGCTTACAACGCTTCTACCCAAGAGGCAATATTCAACGCCCCACCTACTCTACGTCCTAGAGCAAACGAGGAGCCGGGAGAAGATGATATCCAAAGGCTCTAGCTTTTGGTCTATGTTACGTAAGTGCAAGAATGGGTGAGAACCATTCTCACTCATTCTTGCGCGTGTAAAGGTAGAGATTGTGCTACTCCTTAACAAATGTGCGACCAATCGCAGCCGCAACCTTCTCTACCTGAGGCATCAGTTCACGGAACTGCTCAATGGTCAGCGATTGCGCTCCGTCTTTCAACGCCTCATCAGGATTGGGATGAACCTCTATTAGCAGGGCATCGGTTCCGACGGCGACAGATGCGAGCGACATTGGTCCAACAAGGTCGCGACGCCCTGTACCCTGACTGGGGTCAGAGATGATTGGCAGATGCGATAATTGCTTGATGAGTGGAATGGCACTGATATCCATGGTGTTGCGCGTGATCTTCTCGAAGGTACGAATACCTCGTTCGCATAGAATGACGTTGCGGTTGCCTTGCGAGAGAATGTATTCAGCAGCAAGCAGCCACTCTTCAAATGTCGCTGACATACCTCGTTTGAGAACGACAGGTGTGTTGGTGCGTCCAACTTCGTCGAGCAGCATGTAGTTTTGCATATTGCGTGTGCCTATTTGCAGGATGTCGGCGTATTCGCACACCATCGGCACATCAGTAGGCGTCATGACCTCGGTGATGATTGCCATGCCGAACTCTGCCCGTGCTTTTGCTAGCAACTTTAAGCCAGCCTCGCCCATGCCACGAAAGCCATATGGTGAGGTTGAAGGTTTGAAGGCACCACCACGCAGAATGACAGCTCCCTCTTTACGCACAGCTTCAGCAGTCGTCATAAGTTGCTCTTCGCTCTCGACGGTGCAGGGGCCTGCCATCATGACTACTTCTTTGCCGCCGACATGTATTACACCCTCTTTGACACAGGCAACGGGAATATCGACGATAGTATCCTGTGGATGAAACTCGCGACTGGCAAGCTTATATGGTTTGGAGACACGTAACACACTTTCCACCCCTGGCAACCCTTCCAATGACTCACCTAACGCAGGATTGATGCCGCCAATACTTCCTGGCGCACCAGAAGGTCCAACCGCACCCAATACACCGATAATGGTACGCTCAACACCACTTGAAGGATGACCTGATAAGCCATGCTTCGACAAAAACGACATTACGTGGTTGATCTGTTCATCACTACTTGACGACTTCATCACGACAATCATGAAACTAGCTCCTTTATGTACACTGGATACAATAAAACTGGCGTACAATTGCCAGAACTTCGGCACATCGTAACGCCATTGTCATGACTGCCTGAATCTTCTTTAACAAATTCATTCGTTGTTTGTAGGGACCGATTTATCACGTCCGTTTGGCATTTTGATACGCGACGAGGACGTGATAAATCGGTCCCTACAAACGGTTCGCGCTACGAAAACTTGGACGCAAGTTTACCGCGTCACGAATATAGACATGCTGTATATCTGATGCGCTACGCTCAGTGTTGACGTGTAAGAGAATACGGATACACTTGCCTAAACTTCCTGGGACTGGAATTTCACGCGTACACATCAATGCTGTCTCCGTCCAACCTAGTGCGCGTGCGGCGAGTGCGGGAAATTCCGCGTTCAAATCCTCTGTCATAGTGAAGATTGCGCTTGCGATATCTTCTGTTTGTAATTCATTGCGCTCTATAAGTAATTGTAACAGCTCTGTTGTTGCCGTGAGAATCTCCTCGCGGTCATTGCGCTCAACAGTTGTTGCACCTCGGATGCCTCGACAATACATAATGACACATACCCCTTTCTGCTTCGATACCTACCTCTGCGCTTCCTTAAAAAGCAGCTAAACACAGGTATGCCTATTGTACGAGATATCGGCAAGCATACACTTTATCAGGTTGATAGTAAGTGTACACGATGTTCTGTAGTTGGGATATGTGCATACTATCCATTGACGTTCGCAACTATCATGCAATCGCTTTCTGCTAGACAAGATATCAGCTTGGCAGGTAGAGATGTCCTTCTACAAAAAGTATCGCCACCAGAAGTATGATTGCTATCATACATACGCCTAGCAAGCGTCTTGTGGAAGAAAAAAGTAACCCTATACCAACAAAAAACTCGATGAGCATAGCCCACATGAAAATAACTACAATTCCTACAACTGGGCTACCCAATTCCGTTATCTGACCACGCATTGCCGAGCGTATGATAGAAGATACGCTTAATAAGAATAGGTAAGGAATTAAACCTATAAGTACGCCTTTAAAGACAGTCAAAGTATGTTGCATTGACCTTGTGGAGTTACTCTGATTGTTCATAAGCGGCACCTTCTTGTCTCTTCGAGTTTACATTGAACACAATCCTCTCATAGTTATACGTCATCAGTATTCTATTTTTGGCGGAGACTCTGGATGTAGTGTCTTACTGCCTCTGCTTGTGTGCCATCTGCGTGTTTATCAATCAGGTGTACAAGCGCACTGCCAACAGCGGCACCATCGGCATAACTCGTCACCTCCGCGATATGTTCGGGTGTAGATAAGCCAAATCCGATTGTGATTGGTAAATCCTTTGTATAGCCTTTCACTCGTTCGATGAAACTACGTAGATGCGGTGGTAGTGATGTACGCGAACCTGTAACACCACTTAGTGAGACACAATAGACAAAACCGCCCGTTTCGCTTGCTGTAAGCTCCGCAACTTTTGCGATACGCTCATCAGGTGTTGTGGGTGGTATTAAAAAGCTCAGGGCAAGGCCATTCTTTTTCACTTCTTGAAGCAACGGCTCTGCCTCTTCCATTGGTAAATCAGGAATGATAAGCCCGTTGACACCGTTCGCTTTCGCATCGACACAAAAGCGTGCCAGCCCATAGGCCATCACTGGATTATAGTAACCCATCAAGAGCAAGGGAACAGCACTCTTCGCTGAGACTTGATGTGCGACCTCCATACAGCCACGAATAGTCATGCCGTGCTCTAATGCGATGTGCCCTGCATGCTGAATGGTCGCTCCGTCTGCGAGTGGGTCGCTAAAGGGCATCCCTAGCTCAATGATGTCCGCGCCTCCCTCTGCCGCTGCAAGGATAATTTCGACGCTTTGTTCAGCCGAAGGATAGCCGCACATAAAGTATGGCATAAGGGCACCACGTTTTTCCTGGCGTGCCTGTATGAAAGCTTGTGTGATTTTTGTGGCAGGCGTTATGTTTGATGTATTTTGTTTGTCTACTACAACATTGTGGGTAAGTTCCATGAGTAATCTCCTCTATGTGTATTTAAGGCTGTAGGGACCGATGTATCGCGTCCTTGTGCCAAATCGACCACCGACGAGGACGCGATACATCGGTTCCTACACAATGGCGAAGGCGCGTATTGGAAACGATGTACCGCCTTGAATTGCAGGTGGGACAGCGAAAAAGCGAAAGTTGAGTGTTGAAAGTTCTTTCATATTGCAAAGATGCTCCACTATCGGTATATCTGCTGCAAGCAGAAGCGTATGTGCTGGTCGTGCCATATCGCTCATGTCGTCTATGTTCGCGCAGTCTATACCTACGAGTGTAACCTTTGCTTCTACCAGAAACTGAGATGCGTCGGCTGTCAAGAAAGGGCCAGAGCGGAAATAGTCAGAGCCTCCCCAGCGCGTTGACCAGTCAGTGCGAACGAGAACGGCTTTTTGTGCAAGGTCAAGTCCTTGAAACGCATCTGGTCCTATTGCGCCATCATGTAGAGCAGTAACAACAATTCCTGGTATGTTCGCTAATTGCTCAAGGCGTAGCGTTCCAAGGTCGTGGCCCTGTGGATGACGATGAAAGGGAGCATCAACATAGGTCCCTGTATTTCCGCCTATCTCATAGGTCGCGATTTGAAACGTTGTCCCAGGTGCATACGAGCCTCGACTGGCACTTTCATCATGTGTGAACCATGTATGAAAGTGTGGCTCTGGTAGCCCTGGATAGGCAGGCATATCTTGCTCAAGTTGGTGACTGAGATCAATGAGTTGTGTCATCTCTAACCTTCTTATAGCCTATACTTGTTGCAAATGTTGATTTTCGTAGGGACCAGATTTATCGCGTCCACGGTGCAATTCATTGCGCGAAACGTGTTCAATCATAATCCCTTTTGAAAAGCATAGTCAATAAATTGCCTGTGGACGCGATAAATCTGGTCCCTACGAAATGACAGGATGTGTAGCATCTAAGATACCAAACGTAAAATTCCCGTTGGCGTATTTTCGCAGTAGCTCAAGCAGATCGTTCAGTGCAGCTTGCACGTCGCGACGTCCATCTGTATGATGAGCTTCGACGGTGATAATCGCGTTGGTGGTTGATGCTTGTGCGGCACTTTGTTCGCTTTGTCGCCAACACCAACGACGAGCCATGACCAGCTCCGTCTCATCTGAGAAAATGACCTCGCCGACCTCTGGATGTTCCACTTCGTCCTGACCGAGTGTTGTATAACGCTCGGTACCATTAGCGAAATGCACCGTGACAGCTCCTTGTAGTGTTCGGGTATCAAACATGGCAACGGGTAGGGCATAGCGAATACTGACAAGATTACCAATATCAACTAGTGTGTTGATGCTTGGAATATCGCCTTTTTTGGTGAGACGACGAAGTAAGGCTTCAGCGGCACTACGATACTGGGTTGGGTCAATGCCAAAGCTACGGAAGATACTCCGCCACGCTGCCAGTGATGCGATCTGACTTAAAGGTGTCTGACCAATCCTCTGTATAACTGCTTGTTGCTCTGCTTGATATGCCGCTTGCAAGCTTTCTGGAGTTGGCTCGTTTGTAATACCCTGCGCCAGGATTACGCCTCCAACAGTCGTTGGATAGCGCGTTAATAGTTCTTTGTCGTACTGAAAGGTACTCATTATTGCGTCTTCCTACAAATTCACATTCAATGCTTTTGCTACTGTAATTACGTCTTTGTCGCCACGCCCAGAGAGGTTAACGACGATCAGCGAATTGGTGGGAATTTTGCCCTGCTCGCCCATTTCTAGTAGGTAGCCAAGGGCGTGTGCGGGTTCCAATGCTGGAATGATGCCTTCGGTCTGGCTCAACGCTTGTAGACCACGTAACGCGCTGGCATCGGTCGCGGAAACATAGGTAGCACGGCCTGAATCGCGCATGTAGCTATGCTCTGGTCCCACGCCGGGGTAGTCGAGACCTGCGGAAATGCTTTGCGTGTCGAGTACTTGCCCATCTTCGTTTTGTAGTAGATAACTCAACGCACCATGCAATACTCCCGGTGTTCCTAATGAGAGTGTAGCAGCATGTTCTCCTACCTTTGAGCTTGAACCGCCAGCCTCGACCCCAAGCAACTTCACTTCTGGTGCGTCTGCAAAGGGATAGAACATGCCTATCGCGTTGCTACCACCACCGACACAGGCGATAATCATATCCGGCAAGCGTCCAGCCTGTTGAAGGATTTGTTTCCGTGCCTCGATACCGATGATAGATTGATAGTCACGCACAATACGTGGGTAGGGATGTGGACCCACGGCAGAGCCGATGATGTAGTAGGTGGTCTCTACATTTGTGACCCAATCACGGATGGCCTCATTGGTCGCATCTTTCAGCGTGCGTGTGCCACTACTAACAGGTTCCACTTTCGCACCGAGTAATTTCATACGAAAGACGTTGAGCGATTGGCGTTCGATATCCACGTCGCCCATGTAAACGATGCATTCGAGGCCAAGCATGGCACATACAGTGGCAGTTGCTACACCATGTTGTCCCGCGCCTGTTTCAGCGATGATACGTTTCTTGCCCATGCGTTTTGCCAGTAAGCCTTGTCCAAGCGCGTTGTTGATCTTGTGCGCTCCCGTGTGTGCAAGGTCTTCGCGTTTGAGATAGACCTTCACATCGGGTGCGACCAGGGCGGAGAAGCGTGGCACATAATGCAACGTTGTTGGACGCCCTACAAAACTATGCAATTGGGCGGCTAACTCGGCCTGAAATTCGGCATCGTGTTGTGATTGATTGTAGGCTTCCTCTAGTTCTGTCAACGCAGACATGAGGCTTTCGGGAACGAATTTACCACCGAACGCCCCGAAGCGTCCACGCTCATCTGGATAGACATTATGCTGATAGGTTGCTTTATCTTGGATTTGCATGTTCTTCTCTCTTTATCATTGTCGCACGTACATTCTCAAGAAATGCACGTATTTTAGAGTTGTCTTTTTGTTTGTTTGTTTCCACACCACTACTGACATCGACACCCCACGGCTGAACCTGTTGAAGTGCCTGCGCAACGTTTTCCGGTGTCAAGCCTCCTGCTAAGAGGATACGCGTCTCTTGTGCGATAGTGCTGGCAAGCTCCCAGTCGTGTGCTACGCCTGTACCTCCCCAGTCAGGAGTAGGCGTATCGAGCAGAAGTCGCCATGTAACATCTTTGTATTGTGCTACTTGTGCGAGGTCTGCTGTATTCTTGAGCGGAATCGCTTTAATCACGGGACGTGTGATCTGCTGACAAAATTCAGGTGACTCTGTACCGTGTAGTTGCACATAGTGTAGCCCTGCCTTCTCAACGACATCATTGATGAAGTTGACTTCTTTGTTGACAAAGATACCAACAAGGTCGGGCAATACTCGCTCTTTTAATGTTGATAGAGAAGCTGCGAGAACTTCCTGTACATGTTGAGGTTGAATGTAGCGATGACTGGGTTCATAGAAAATGAACCCAAGCATATCGGCACCCGATTCTATAGCTGTCCGTATATGTTCTGGATGACGGAGACCGCAGATTTTTACCTGTGTACTTGCGTTTGCCCCTTGCAAAAGCATCCGCATCTGTGCTGGCACGTCGTTTGAGACGACAAGTGACTCACCAACAAGCATACCTTGCACATCATAGCGTGCAAGTCGGCGTGCATCGGCTGCTGATTGAATGCCGCTTTCCGCTATGAGGATACGGTTGGCAGGGATGATGGAGCGAATATCACGAATGAGATATGGGTTCATCTTGAAGGTGACAAGATCACGACTGTTGACACCAATAACCATTGCACCAGCGTCTACAGCGCGTTGTGCCTCTTCTCGGCTATGCACCTCGACAAGGCAACGCATGTGCAGTTCATGGGCAACCGAGAGCAAATGCCGTAGTTGTGTATCATCCAAGATAGCACAAATGAGCAGAATAGCATCGGCTCCCCATGTACGTGCTTCATACACCTGATAGTCGTCAATGATGAAGTCTTTGCACAACACTGGAATATGTACAGCCTGTTTGATAGCCGTGAGATACTCCGGTGAGCCGAGAAAGAAATGTGGTTCGGTCAGGACAGAGATAACCGACGCACCATTTGCCTCATAGGTTTGTGCGAGTTCCACTGGATGTAAATTGGGCGCAAGCATCCCTTTTGATGGCGAGGCACGTTTGACCTCAGCAATCAGATGTGTACGTGAACGTGGCATGAATGCTGCTACGAGGTCACGTGGTGGTGTTTGCTCAGTAGCAAGACGCTGTACTTCTGCTAGTGGGTGGTCGATTTTGCGCTGTACGAGGTCGGCGCGTGTTTGGGTGACGATGCGATCAAGAAACATGAGACACCTGATTCTGACGTTGTGTGCAGGCGATGACATCAGCAAGTTTTTGCCTGGCTTTGCCCTCACGTAATGTGGCACGCGCTAATTTGACACCATCCGCCAACGTTTCAACCTGCTCGTTCGCAAGTAGGGCCGCCCCTGCGTTTAGACATAACATATGTGTTGCCGGAACATCAACATAGCTTCCAAGCAATTCACGCAAAATAGTTGCGTTGTGCATCGGGTCGCCCCCTTGAAATGCTTGACGGTCTGTGATGCTAGTCAATCCCACCTCTTCTGGTGTGATGACATATTCATGTAATTCCTTCCCCTGACGCACTTCGCAAATATGCGTGGGCGCACTAAGCGAACATTCATCCACGCCATCCTCGCCATGCACAATCAAGGCATGTTGGCAGCCGAGATGTAGCAAGACCTCGCCCATTTTGCGTAATAGAGAACCATCGGCGACCCCAAGCACTTGATATTGTGCATGTGCCGGATTGGTGAGTGGGCCGAGAATATTGAAGACGGTACGGATACCGATTTCGCGACGTGTGGGACCGACATGCTTCATCGCGGGATGATATGCTGGTGCGAACATGAAACCAAAGCCAACTTCTTGTACGCATTGAGCAACCTGTTCAGGACCTAGGTCAATTCTTGCACCCAACGCTTCCAGCACGTCAGCACTACCACAGCGACTCGTGGCGGAACGGTTGCCATGTTTCGCGACCGATGCTCCTGTAGCGGCGGCGACGATGCCAGCCGCCGTTGAGACGTTGAAGGTGCCTGATCCATCACCCCCTGTGCCGCAGGTATCCATCGCATGTTGTGCTATGTCCTCGTCAAGGTGAACATGGACAGCTTTTTCACGCATGACACGTGCCATACCCGCGATTTCCTCTACAGTCTCATGGCCTGGACGCAGATGTAGTGCCGTGAGAAACGCGCCCATTTGTGAGGATGTTGCGGTACCTGTCATAATTTCTTCCATCACGTCTGCGGCTTCGGCCTCGCTAAGTGCGGCTCCAGCGGCAACGTGAGTAATAGCTTCTCGAATCATGGTGTCCTCCTTGCGTGTTTACCGCTCAAGAAAATTTTGTAGCAAGTCCTTGCCAACGGGTGTCATAATCGACTCTGGATGAAACTGCACGCCTTCAATCGGGTAGGTCCGATGCTTGAGGCCCATGATAAGGCCGTCATCTGTCTCGGCGGTGATCTCTAACACATTGGGTAGGGTTGCACGTTCGACGATGAGGCTGTGATAGCGATTGGCCTCAAACGGGTGTGGTAAGCCGCGAAACACTCCCTGTTCTGAATGATGCATTGGCGATGTTTTGCCATGCATCGGCTCCGGTGCGCGAATAACACGTCCTCCATAGACTTGCCCGATTGACTGATGACCGAGACATACGCCGAGTAAGGGAATCCGTGGTCCAAATGTTTCGATAATCTGACACGAAAGTCCCGCCTCATTTGGAGTGCATGGCCCAGGTGAGACGACGATATGAGTGGGTTGTAGTGCCTCGATCTCGTCAAGCGTAATCTGGTCATTGCGATGAACCTGCACGTCTGCTCCAAGTTCTGAGAGATATTGGTACAGGTTATAGGTAAAGCTGTCGTAGTTATCAAGGAGTAGTAACATAACTAACTTCTCTCTCCTTCTCTATGGATTTTCGCGATAAGTTCAGCCTCATCAAGAGCGCGTAACAAGGCTTTCGCTTTGTTCAGACTTTCTTGATATTCAGTGGTGGGATCAGAGTCGGCAACAACACCACAACCAGCTTGGATATAGGCGCGTCCATCCTTCATAACCATTGTACGCAGGGCAATCGCGGTTTCCTGATTGCCTGAATGACTGAAATAGCCAACGGCACCAGCGTAGATACCGCGTTGCTCACCCTCTAGCTCGCTGATAATCTCCATTGCACGAATCTTGGGTGCGCCCGAAACGGTTCCTGCTGGAAAGCCTGCACGTTGTGCGTCATAGGGTGTCATATCTTTTCGTAGTTGTCCTGTCACGTTCGAGACAAGATGCATGACGTGCGAGTAGCGTTCAATCTCCATCAGTTCGCTAACCTGTACCGTTCCTGGTATAGTGACACGCCCTACATCGTTACGTGCAAGGTCAATTAGCATGACATGCTCGGCGCGTTCCTTCGGGTCGCTTTGTAGTTCTTTAGCAAGTGCTTCGTCACTTTGTCTATCCAAGCCACGTGGACGTGTGCCTGCGATTGGGCGAATGGTCACTTCGTTATCCTCAAAACGTACAAGCAATTCGGGCGAGGCTCCGACGATGTGAAAATCGTTCAGGTCGAGATAGAACATATATGGCGAAGGATTGATGGCGCGTAATGCACGATACACGGTAAATGGTGATGCATTGACATGCCGACTCAGACGTTGTGAAGGCACAACTTGAAAGACATCGCCCGCTTTGATGTACTCTATCGAGCGTCGTACCATGTCTTCAAACTCATCCTGTGTGCGGTTGGATGTAACGCGTAACGCGGCTGTTTCGTGAACTGGCTCTGGCTCATCAGGCGTCCGTACAGGCTGACTCAAACGGCGTTGTACATCGTCAATAATAGCAATCCCGCGTTTGTATTCGGCCTCAAGATCGGGTGCGTCAAGGTGTAAATGCGTGACAATGCGCACACGATGCTTGACGTGATCGAAGACAAGCAGCGTTTCAGTAAAGCAAAAGACCGCTAATGGTAGACCAAGTTCGCTCTTTTCGGGCACTGGAAGACGCTCAAAACGTGCAACCGAGTCATACGAGAGATAGCCAACGGCACCACCGTGAAACTTCGGCAATTCGTCGCGTGCGGCACCTCTATAGTCCACAAGCTGAAATTGCCCAAGTTCAGACTCGATAAACGCGAGTGGATCACGGCAAGGGATGTCCTCACTTGTGGAGGTGTCGCCATGCATTCTACGCAGTGTCGCCGTTTCGTTCCGCTGTGTCATGACCATATAGGGGTCGATGCCGATAAACGAATAACGGGCAACACGCTCGCCACCGCTCACGCTCTCTAACAAGAAACTATATGGGCGTTGTGCCGTTTTGCAATAGGCCGAAACGGGCGTCTCCATATCCGCGAGGATGTCACGATAAAGCGGCAGCAACGGACGTTTCCCCGTGTTGATGATCGAGGTATTGCGGAGTCGTTGTGTCTCCTCGAATGTTGGGTAATACATAGCATTTTTCCTGTTTACGTCCTATTGTAGGGGTCTAATTCTATTACACCCTTGTCGCCTATGTTAAGCCAAACGAGGGTGTAATAGAATTAGACCCCTACATTTATTATCCTAACCCCACAACATTTTTGATATCACGCATGGTGGCCTCGGCGAGTGGGCGTACTGTGTCGGCTCCTTGCTTGAGAATGCCTTCCAATGTTGGCAGATCGTTGACGAGTTCGTAGTAGCGTTTCTGGATTGGCGCAAGCGTCTCTACAAGCTGATCGGTGACGGCGGATTTGACAGCACCATAACCGCTGCCCTCAAACTCGGCTTCGATATCCTTCTGTGACATACCCGTAAGCATCTGGTAAATGGTCAACAGGTTTGTGATACCAGGACGCGCCGGGTCGAATTTCGCGAGACGTTCAGAATCGGTGGTGGCGCGTCCAATTTTTTGCTTGATCGTTTTAGCGTCATCAAGCAGGTTGATACGCGATGCTGGATTGATAGCACTCTTGCTCATCTTGCTCGTTGGATCGTCAAGTGCCATGATGCGTGCGCCCACCTGACGGATTTGGCCCTCTGGAATGGTGAATACCTGCTTGTTGTAACGTGCGTTAAAGCGTTGCGCAAGGTCGCGTGTGAGTTCGATATGCTGACGCTGATCGTCACCAACGGGTACATAATGTGTCTGGTAGAGCAGGATGTCACATGCCATCAAGACAGGATAGCAGTACAGACCAGTGTCTACGCTATCTGGGTGATCGCCTGCCTTTGTTTTGAACTGCGTCATGCGGTTCAACCAGCCCATCGGCGTGAAGCAATTCATAATCCAGCTTGCCTCTGCATGTTCACGGACATGTGATTGCACGAACAGTTTGCAATAGCGTGTGTCCAGGCCACAGGCGAGGTAGAGTGCGGCAAGCTTACGCGTGTTTGAATGCAATTCTTGTGGGTCAATTGGTAGTGTGATAGCGTGTAGATCAACGATACAAAAAATGTTGTCGTATTCTGCCTGTGCTGTGACCCAGTTGCGAATAGCACCCAGATAGTTGCCCAAGTGAATATTGCCTGTCGGCTGTACGCCTGAGAAGACGCGCTTCTTGACAGGTGTTGCGTTGGTAGCAAGCTTTGAGTCTTGATGAATTTCGATTGACATGATGCATCCCTCCATCAACAGTGTAAGAGACCGGAAAAAAGACCAATAAAAAACGCCCCTCATCCACACAGGGACGAGAAGCGCGAAGCTTTCGTGGTACCACCCTCATTCAGACTACCCACCAGAGATTCTTATATTTGTGAGTACTCTCTTCATTTGCCGGATACATAGCGCAATGCTGTTGGAAGCAGATACGTAGATATCCTGTCCTCGATAACGGGGGACGTTCCGATAAAGCACTACTAGCTTGTCACTCTCATGATAAACGTTCGTCTTTCGCTCCCAGGTCCATTCCATAACCGCAATGGTGTCGGTTTCC
>CAXTWV010000028.1:0-26932 GCA_964248005.1 uncultured Ktedonobacteraceae bacterium
CCGCTCTTGCACCTTGACGCTCCTTTGGGCGGTTCAGTTGTGAGACGCACTACAATGATCGTGCGAGACCTTCTCTCGCATAGTTTTTGTGACATCTGAACCGCCTTTCATCTTTCCCCGAATGCGGCTGCCTTCACCATTCCCCGAATGCGGGTGTGTCACATGGCTGGAACAAGTCCTGCCGTTAGGCATTCTTCAGTGTATATATCGGATGCAGACCGTAACGCAGGTCAACGGTAGCAAGGGTGAGTTGCTGCTGTTGCGCCAACGAAACGATTTGTTGTAATTCGATGAGTCGATTGTCTAAGGGATTGCTGTCCTGTGCGCCACCTAGATATGCTAACCAGCCGTCAGGACTTTGCACCACATAGGAAGTTCCTTGTGGGGTCACATCATAGCGTAATTTGAATGTTGCGATACCCGCGATACGTGGAAGATGATTGAAGACATTCACCGCGAACATTGTATCGCCCTGACTCAAACGTGTACCTGGATGAAGGACTTGACCTTTGCCGCCATTACGTGTATCGACAACTGTCAGCAGATGATCGGCACCCACTGTCTCACTAGCAGGTGCTATGACCACGCCTTGACTATCGACACTATAGGTGCCGTGTTGTGTTTGCCAGAGCAGAACAGGGACACGTTCTATCACCGTCACCGTCAGTTGGTTAGGCCAATTTTTACTGATAACCGTTGAAGATACAAGCGGATATGCATCGACCTTCGCCGTTAAGCCCTCGACATTGACCAGAAAGATATTCTGACCCTGCATGCCCATGCGCTGAATAGTGCTAATTAACGAGGCGTTGTGCGTCCCGACAACGTTCACCTGCTCGATACGGAAGGCGTTGTTGGTGAAAGCAAAGTTTACCGCCAGGGCAACAACAATGACGATAGCAAAGAAGCTCAGGATACGCCACAGCAACCCTTTACGCAGTTGTTTGCGTCCACTACGTGCTGGAATAGGCGATGCCTCTGCCTGTTGCGCACGTTGGACTGCTCGCATACGCCCGCTTGTCGCACGCACACCCGTTTGGGCGTAGGTGCGGGCAATTGGTTGGGCCTCGCTTACGTAGCGTTGTGGGCGTGCGCGTGCTCGACGCAATTGCTCTTGCCGCTGCGCGAAGCTATTCCATGCCAGCGAAGGGTCTTCCTCTGGAATGGTGACAACGCGTTGCAATCTGACGTGCTCTAGCACTGGCTCCTGCCGAAGTGGTCGCTGTGCATTGCGTCCATGCTCACCATATTGACTTCGTGCATCAGGTAGTTGCACGTAAGAATGATTCGCCCTCTGCTCTCGTAATGGTTTCTTCTCTGTCATGTCGTCACCTTCTTCCATTCGCCACGCAATTCAACCTCTAATTCCATATCCACACCGAACTGTTCGCGCACGCGAGTATGAGCCATCCTGATCAGTGCCGCGATATCCGCCGCACTCGCACCTCCTACGTTGACAATAAAGTTAGCGTGACGCTCCGAAATCTGCGCCCCACCGTAAGTCAACCCCCGCATCCCCGCCTCCTCGATAAGACGACCTGCGTAATCCCCCTCTGGATTTTTGAAGACTGAGCCTGCGCTTTGCTGTGGAGGCTGTGTCCTCTTGCGATGTTGCTTATGTTCATCAATCATCGTGCGTAGCGTTTGCGGCTCCTCACGGTGCAGAGAAATTCCTAGTTGCATGATAATCTCGGTTGGTTCAATCAGCTTTCTAGGTGCAGCTATCGGATACCCTTGCTCATCGAACTGCACACGACGCTGTGTACGAAAACGACTGTTACGATAGCTCAAGCCAATATCGTCATGCTGATAGCGCACAAGTTTCGCTGCGACCGCCTCGGTTGCATCAAGTACCTCTACCCATGCAAGCACCTCACCAAGATCGCTTCCATGAGCACCCGCGTTACTAATCACGCCACCACCGAGCGTTCCAGGAATGCCGGGACCAAATTCTAATCCACCCCAGCCAAGTACTGCCAGTTCGTTCAATAAACGAGGCCAGCTTACACCTGCTCCTGCTACTAATAAAGCGGTATCGTTGTCTTGCTCTTCAATGCTATAGCTATTCAGGGCTATGCGTGCGACTACACCACGCACACCTTCATCGGCATACAAGACATTGGTTCCATTGCCAGTTATCAGCAAAGGCCAACGCCGTTCGGCACACAGTG
This sequence comes from uncultured Ktedonobacteraceae bacterium, assembly GCA_964248005.1. Taxonomy (GTDB): domain Bacteria; phylum Chloroflexota; class Ktedonobacteria; order Ktedonobacterales; family Ktedonobacteraceae; genus JBBQVS01. Next base: position 2,172 of record CAXTWV010000028.1, read on the forward strand.
CGACAACACCTATCAGGTCCTTCTGAGTTGTGAGCGAGACCCATATGTCCGCAGGGCCACCTACGCCAAAGGTACAGTGGCGTGCGAGTGGTTCATTGCGCCGAACCCGCTCTCCCCCCAGAAGGGTGCGTAACTCGGTATATGCTGTCTCAATCTCAAAGGTCATAATTAATTTCCTCTAGTCACATGTGCTAACAACTGCTCAGTTATGGTATAAATATCGCCTGCTCCCATTATCAATAAAATGTCGCCTGAACACAGTGTCGTTTGTACCATCTGGACCGTTTCCTGTACACTTCCACCGTGAAGTACCACTGCCCCCTCACGAAAATGCTTTCGCTGTGCCATCTCGTTCACCAAATCGCGTGTATGGATGATGCCTGTGTCGCGTTCACGTGCGGGAAAGATATCGGCGATAATCGCTACATCTGCCTCGTCAAACGCTGATAAGAACTGTGTAAAAAAGGTCTTTGTTCGGCTATACATATGCGGCTGATAGACAGCGACGATACGTCTGTTCGGATAGCGTTGTCGTGTTGCTTCTAGCGTCGCGGCAATCGCGGTTGGATGATGTGCGTAGTCGTCGATAATCATCACATCAAGCATCTGTCCATTGACCTGTAATGGTCCCTGGTGCCGTATCTCAAAACGTCGTCGAATACCACCAAAGCTCTCTATCGTCTTGACCAGTCCAGTTATATCGGCTCCGACCGTTCGCGCCGCTATCAATGCCGCTAATGCATTCTCGACATTGTGTACTCCTGGCAACTGCACCTGTATAGCCTTATCTATCACGTCAACACCGTTGCTTCTGACTCGGAAACTTGTCTCACCATCTACATGCACATCGTATGCTTCATACGTCGCACGGTTCTGCTCCACAATTGGAGTCGCGACATAGCCAGCAGAGACTGCATCTGGTACAAGTTCGCTCTCAGCGACTCCTGCTACTGGTCGCAGGCCTTCGACAGAATAGGTAATAATTCTTCCTGTCCAATCCTGTAAACGTGCAAGTAGGTCAAGGCAACCAGGGCTATCGCTATTCACAATCAATGTTGGCGGTAGAGGCCAATCGCTTTGCATATCCATACCGCGTACAAAATGCTCAAACGCCGCGAGAAATGCTTCGTAGTTCGCGAAGAACTCTGGATGCTCAAACTCTAACGCCTTCACAACCACCAAGCGCGGGTGATAGTGCCAGAAGTTGTGATTAAACTCGTCGGCCTCATTCACGCCATACTCGCTCTTACCAAGCCGATAGTTCGCACCAAAGCGCGGTACCACAGCCCCAATCTCGCACGTTGGATCAAAGCCAGCATCGACCAACATCAGTGATAAGAGTGCTGTTGTGGTGCCTTTGCCATGCACACCGCATACCGAGAGCAGAAGCTTGCCATTGAAAAGCTCACCCAATAGTTCTTGCCACGTGATGACTCGTAAGCCATGCTCTTGTGCCGCAAGCAATTCTGGATTATTTGCGTTCAATGAAGTCACTGCTGGACTCATCACAAGCGTATCAACGTTATGTAGGTGCTCCGCGCTATGACCGATGACTACAGGAATACCGACCTGCTCTAATAAGCGTGTTGTTGCCGAGACGTTCTGATCACAACCCGTGACAATCTCACCCGCCTGTAACGCCATTTGCGCCACAGCAGAGATACCTTGCCCGCCTATACCCATAAAATGTAGTCGTGATGAACTCAAATGCTTGTAACCTCATACCTGGTAGGAGTCTTCGCTACAGTTCTCTTTGCAAGAGTAACAATGGTCTCTACGATCTCTTGCGTCGCATTTGGCTTCGCAAGCTTTATCGCAGCGTCAGACATTGTTTGTAAGCAACCTAGCTGCGATAGTATATATGTTATACGCTCTATCATTACTTCAGGTTTCAATAAATCGTTTAGGATGACTTCTGATGCTTGTGCATGTTTGAACATTGCCGCGTTCGCCTCTTGTGGTGAACTCCCGATTGCGGGAGGCAATGGAACAAGCACACTGGGTTTCCCCAAGACCGCAAGTTCGCTAAGTACGGAAGCACCGGAACGACAGAGCACGAGGTCAGCAGCTTGTAGTGCCAACGGCATGTCCTCATCCATGTATGGCTCTAAGCGATAACGTTGACGCATCTCGCTATCGACATCCGCCAGGGTTTGCTCTGAAAGATCGTGTGTCTCGTTAAAAAGATTGCTGCCGCTAATGTGTAGCACCTGACACTGTTTCAGCAGTTCTGGTAAGGCATGACAGACCGTTTGATTGAGATGCCGCGCCCCCTGACTTCCACCCGTTACCAGCACAAGTGGCACGTCTGGTGCGAGTCCCAACTTCGTTCGCGCCTGTTGTGATGAAATATTGCGTACATCCAGAATGGCTTGTCGTATTGGATTGCCTAACTGCACCGTCTTTTGCGATGGGAAGTAGCGCAGTGAATCGGCAAATGCAACTGAGATACGGGTTGCCATTGGTGCCAGTAGTTTGTTCGACAGATTTGGTGGTACATCTTGCTGGTGCATCAAAAATGGTGTTCTGTTGAGACGTGCCGCCAAACCTGCGGGAACTGCTACATAGCCACCACTAGTAAACGCGACATCGGGTCGAAAAGTGCGTACAATGCTGACTGCTTGCGCCATACCGACAGGCACACGCGCCACACCTGTCACGGTACGCCAGGAAACGAAGCGTTGGAGTTTGCCAGCTTGAATGGTCTTGAGACGCACACCCGCCGCAGGGACGAGTCGTGTCTCTAAACCATCATCGCTGCCGAGATAGAGAATGTCCGCATCATAGTGTTGTTGTAGTTGCAGTGCCACCGCGAGAGCAGGATAGACATGCCCTCCAGTACCACCACCTGAGATAAGAACGCGCATAAATGTCCTATAGTGGCACGCATTATCGTACCTGTTGTGTAGATGGTTTTTTGATCGTCATAGTTACCGTGCGCTTCAACGCAGAAGTTTCAGGCTCCTGAGTATAGCGCGAGATATTCAGTAGCACCCCGACCGCCGCCATAGCAATCACAAACGAGGAGCCACCATAGCTAATAAACGGTAAAGGAACACCTGTATAGGGAATAGAACCCGTTGTTGACCCAATATTGATCATTGCTTGTAGCACTAACCACGTTGTTATGCCTGCCGCAAGCAGAGAACCATACATATCTTGCGTGCGTCGTGCCAACCGAAAGCCGCGAAACGCGAGAAACAGAAATAATACGACGATAGCGGTACAGCCGATAAACCCTATCTCCTCGCCTACGATGGCGAAGATCGAGTCGATCTGTGGTAGTGGCAGATAGCCAGTCTTTTGGCGACTTGCACCCAGGCCAACACCCAACCAACCACCAGAACCAAGTGCTAATAATGATTGATATAATTGCAAATTTGTCCCTGTCACGTCTTTAAATGGGTTCATAAACCCGGTCAAGCGCAACAAACGATACCCTCGAAATGCTTGTGTGGCGAAGATGAGACCACCACAGCCCATTGCCAGCAGAAACTGTACAATATTGGCACCAGCTGAAAAGAACATAACAGTGGTCAGACCAGCGATAATAATAGCCGTACCCATATCATTTTCGAGTAGGACCAAGCCCAAAATGATGCCGATCAGGATCACAAACGGTGCCAAGCCATATAAAAATGTACTCACCTTGCTCCCTTTTCGTGCCAGCCAATCCGCAATATAGAAAGCAAGGACTAGTTTAATAAGTTCGCTTGGTTGAAACGAGAAGAAGGAACCAAAGCCAATCCAGCGCGATGCCCCATAGGCACTCGTCCCAAATCTTAGGACAATGATTAACATAGGAAAGGTAATAATCAGACCAATAAGCGAAAAACGCCGCCAGAAGCGATAGTCAATTTGCATTGTTACAAACAGGACAACCACGCCAAGCAACGCCCAGATGAGCTGCTTCTGAAAGAAGTAGGAGGCATCACCATAGTACCTCGCCCCAATAAACGAGCTAGCACTATAAACCATCACCAGGCCAATACAGACAAGAGTGAGAACAACGATAAGTAACCAGGAGTCAATCTTTCCCGCTATACGTGGCAGACTCATCTCTAACTCGGCGAGTTTCTTCTGCTCATCCGTATTGATCGCCCTGACAGATTTACGCGCTGCTTTTTCTAGCATCTCCGGACGATCCGCCACTTCTGACATACGTGAACGCCAGCTCGCGGTCATGCCCGTATGTTGTGGTGACTCTTTCACTGCACCTATATTCGAGAACTTGCGCACTTGCTGTTTTGGTAACTTCTTCCCTGGTAACGCGTTTGGACGTACCAGCGTGTCCTCGACAGCAAAACTCATACGTTTAGCGTTGTATGGACTACGTGTGGTAGCTCTAGGATGTGCCGCTTGCTCCTTTTGACGTGCGGCACGTCCTTGCTCCGCCGAAGCCAGCGCGGGAGAACGCATAACTGGAGGCGTTTGATCGTTTTGTTTCACGCCTCTAGCCTGCTTCTCGTTTTCGCTCTTTTTTTGCTTGTCACGTAGCATGAGTCAGTCCCTGTTTCTACATTATCGGTCTGTAAGAATAAATTTATAGAACATTCGTCTCAAAAAGCTTGACATAGAACATTTTTTCTAGTATAGTTCTTTATAGAGAACTTGTTTAAAGTTCAGGATGTTGAGCTGACTGGTCTTGCATATAATGCAGCAATTGCTCCATATCTGAATCGCTCATTGGTAGATGAACTTTCTGCAGATCAACAGTTTTTATACCCTGTGCCTGCACAAGTGAACTCCAGGGGTCACTCTCAAGTGCTGGTACTGAGCCGTTGCTTGTCAGAGGTACATCAACCTGCTTCCCTAGCAGTTCGAGCCACGTCTTGCTCAATTCCATATGTCTATATTGTGTATCTCTATCTTCTTGCATATACACCTTCTTTACCTTGTCACTAACGTGTGTAGAGACGCTACATCAAGCACTCAATGGCTGGTCTGACGGGACGTTATAATGCCACATCAGTTGTTCCGCGATAGACTTCCATAATGGTGCGGCAGCCGTGCCACCAAAAATAGCGGTGCCTCCTGCAATTGTCGCTGATGGACGATCTATCTTGACCAGAATCACAAACTGTGGATTTGATGCAGGTAAGAAACCCGCCATTGATGCCTCAGTCTCTGTATCTGGTAGTCCCTGTACCGTCGCAGTCCCCGTTTTGACAGCAACACTATAGCCCGGAAAGGTCGCCTGCTTGTTATAGTTCGCGGCACTCACGAGCATACCAGAGAGTAGTTTGGCAGACTGCGCACTTATCACGCGATGTCGTACATGTGGTTGTGTTGTTGTTATATGTCCATTATCATTAATTGATTGTACTAAGTAGGGCTGCATCATAACACCCCCGTTCGCAATCGTTTCGTAGACCATCGCCATTTGCAATGGTGTGGTAGAGATGGCTTGTCCAAACGCTTGCCGAGTCAGGTCTGTTACCGACCAACTTGTTGGATCGGCAACATTCGTGCGATAGCTGCCAACTTGCTCTGGTCCGTCAATGTTATACTTTTCGCCGAAGCCAAAGCGTTGTACATAGGGATAATAGCGGCTAGCACCAAGAATGTCGTGTGCGACATGCGCTGTCCCAACATTGGCGGAGTGCTCTAACACCTGCGTCATTGTCTCTACACCATAGGGCTGAAAGTTCCAATTAGCTACTGGTGCGGCATCAGGAAAAGAAATCGTGCCATTGTCTGTAAAGGACGTATCCGGCGTAATCAAGCCCTGGTCGAGACCCGCTGCCATCGTGACCGCCTTCATTGTTGATCCTGGCTCATACGTACAGTACAGTATAGGGTTGAAGTAGACAGAGACAGTGTTTACACACCCCTTCTGCGCAAAGGAATCGCCGTAGTGATTTGGGTCGAAGCTAGGCGCACCGGCCATTGCAACAACCGCCCCAGTACGAGCATTGAGCACAACAACAGACCCGCTTTGTGCTTGTAATTTTTTTATAGTATCCACGAGTGCTGTCTGTGCCACGTACTGAATGGTACTATCAATTGTCAACGTCAAATTCGCCCCAGGTACTGGTGCCTGTCCAGAACTTGCTCCCACCGTCAACGGATTCCCATTCAGGTCTCGCTCGGCGGTCAAACTGCCATCCTTACCAGCAAGCATTGTGTTGTATAAACCCTCAATGCCATATTGACCCGTTGCATTCGTATCGACATAGCCAAGTACTTGCGCTGCCAGATCCCCGCCCGGATATGAACGTATGGGACTCTGCTGCAAGAACACGTCAGGTAAATGGGCTGACATTGCTCGCAATTGCTCGCTCTGCGCAGGGTCAATTGGCTGACGGTTGATGCGCAATGTCCACAAATCGGAATCATATGCGTTGATCAACGAGTCTTCTGAGATAGAAGGCAATACTTGATGCAAGGTATGTATCAGTGAGACCCATTTATCATGCGCGTTATCGTCATGTTCAAAATCTATACGAAACTGCTTTGGCTCGATGTATACGTCGTCACGCATCACGTTCGTTGCTAGCAAATGGCCCTGTGCATCAAAGATGAGGCCACGCGGTGCAAGTAATGGTAAATTTTTGGTATGCTCATCGGTCGCCAGTTGCGATAGACGTGGGTGATTTAAGACTTGCCAGTAGTACAAGCGTCCTAGCAGGAGCAACATGCCGCCACATACAAGCACGAACACGAACATCTGGCGATGCCGTGCGCGTTGTAGTTCTTGGTTCATGCTTGTCCTCCTTGCTTGTCGGTGTCTCACGAGACAAGGGTGTAATAAATTAGACCCCTACGGTTGTACGTTCTGATCGTCGTTTTGAATGGGCAACAGGTTCTTCACCTTGATAATCTGCACGTTTTTGGGGTCCAACGGTATCAGCCCCATATGTTTTGCTCTGTTCGCGATATACGCGGGTGACTGCTCCTGCGAAATGGTATTTACTAAGTCCTGGTTCTGGCGTTGCAGCGTGTCTTGTTGCGCCTGTATCGTTTGCAGTTGTTGATTGGATGCAACCGCTTGTCCAACCTGACTAAGATAGAGGACCGCCATTAGCCCAATCAACAACACGCTGGTAATGCACAACGCGACAGGCCCCATGCGGAAGAAAAACGGATGCAGTTGTCGCCGACGTTTTACTACCGGAATAGGTTGTGGTGCTACTGCGCTTAGTGTTGCACTTGTTCGTTCTTTCAGGCTATTCATGAGCTTGCGTTCCTTCGATACTACGTATTCTTTCCGCAACCCGTAGCTTAGCACTACGAGCGCGGGGGTTACGCTCGGTTTCCTGTATCCCTGGCGTCAACGGCTTCGACGTAAGAATGTGGAGCCGTGCTTTATGTCCACAGATACAGACTGGGATGCGAGGTGGGCATATGCAATCGGTCGCCTCGCGCCGCATAAACTCTTTGACAATACGATCTTCTAACGAATGGAATGCGATAATTGCCATTCTGCCACCGTGCTGTTCCTCAGCTTCCTCTACCGCATTCGTTGGTCTCTCTAACAGGTCCAGTATTTGCGGGAGGACTGTTTCCAATCGCTCCAGTTCTTGATTGACAGCGATGCGCAATGCCTGGAAAACGCGGGTCGCGGGATGAATGGTCCCTGGCTTAAAGGGTACTCCTGCCGCAGCTATACGCGCCAGTTGCACGGTACGGGTAATAGCTCCCTGCTCACGTTCGCGTATAATGCGTCGGGCAATTTGTCGAGAGCGTCTCTCCTCGCCATACTTCCAGAAAATGTCTGCTAGCTCTTGCTCACTCGCGGTGTTTACAAGGTCAGCGGCAGATGTCGCAAGCGATGAATCGAGCCGCATATCGAGAGGCCCATCAGCTCCGAATGAGAAGCCGCGCTGTGGGTCGTCCATCTGATCTGAAGAAAACCCCAGGTCGAGCAGAACGCCCTGCACCGATGTAAACCCGTTTTCAGCTGCGATGTTACCCATATCAGCGAAATTACCGTGAGCTAACACCAAGCGTCCACTGTCCACGAACGCTGGGAATTGCGCCCGTACTCGCTGCAATGCTTGCTCATCGGTGTCAATGCCTAGTACGCGTCCATCGGGTGCTGACTGCTCTAAGATTGCTGCTGTATGCCCACCGCCACCTACTGTGCCATCAATATAGAGGCCACCAGATGTTGGTTGAAGAAACTTCAGCACCTCATCGAGCATGACAGACACATGTTGTGAATGTTCCATTGTGTATCCTGTATAGGTTTGATGCATTCCACCTATACCTTAAAAGGGAACGCCTGTTCCCTCGGCATCGAGTCGTTCTTGATAGGCTTGCCAGATCGCACGGTCCCAGATTTCAAAGTGATCGCGTACACCGACAATGGTTGCTTCGCTTTCCAGCTTCGCATAAGTACGTAACTTGGCGGGTATGACTATACGACCTTGCCCGTCTAGCTCTATTTCGCTTGCACTGGGATAGATGCGCCGTTCAAAATCGCGCAGTTCCTCGCTCGATCTGCCAGCCACTAATTCATTTGACTTCTCTTCCCAGCGGTCGAGCAGGTAAATCGAAAGACATGTGCCCATGCCTTTGCTTAGAACAGCACCTCGGTTCGCCTGTATCTGTGCGCGAAATTTCGCGGGAATTGCAAGGCGTGCTTTGGTGTCAATTGTATGCTCGTACTCGCCAAGAAACATCGTTATACTATCTTTTCTAATCCCTAGTCGAGTGTGCTACGATGGCCCCTTTGGGAAGCATCTCAGAACTCTCCCGTGTCCTGACATTCTGTACCACCTCCCCACCCATCGTACACTCGTTGCATGCACTCTGTCCTCAACCACCATTCTTCCCCACTTCTCCCCACTTCATTGTACCATCACTTATGCCATTGAGGAAAGGGGGTTATCCACCAATTTTTCGTGGCTTGGTGGATAACTTGTGGATAACTTGTGGATAGGCTAGAAATAGGCGGGTTGTGACACAGTGAAATGCAAGTTGTGACTTTTTTTTGCGGGTACCGTCTAACTGCACTAAGTGTAAAGGATATGTAGATTGTAGGGGCCATAATAATTCATTACGCCTGCATCCTGTATCATATGCCGAAAGGGGGCGTAATGAATTATGGCCTCTACAATCTGGACATTATCGGTCCCTACACAAGCTCTTTTATTAACGATAAGAGGAGATTAGATATTACCGATGATTACGATGATATCGTACAAAAAGAAATACGCTATGTATAATCCAATTAGCATGATGAAGGGTATCAGTCCAGAGCTAAGAGAAACGTTTTACGCAGTAGGAGTGAAATATACTCAGCAACTCTTGGATCGTGGAAAAACAGAGTCGCAGAGGAAAGAACTGGCACAACAGGTTGGTATCTCGACAAAAGCACTCACAGAACTGGTGGGGCGTGCCGATATGATGCGCTTACGTGGCATCGGAGGTGATCTCTCGCTCCTCCTAAAAGAAGCGGGTGTACTAAGTTGTAAAGCACTCAGTGAGCAGAACGCGGAACGTCTCCACAAGCGACTCGGCGAACTGCACATCGGTCAGAGAATAGCCTATCATGCCCCTTCCCATGCGCAAGTCCGTTCATGGATCAATGAAGCCCACACCCTTGCCGAGACCTCACCCGAACTTTAAGTGATGTCAAAAATAGCCCTTGTAAGGATGCGTCGTCGCCCGCCCTCCTACAAGGGCATTAATTTGCTACGACATCGCTTCATAATAGTCGGAGAAAAACCAATTGTAGGGGTCTAATTCATTACACCCTGTTGGTGATTGACCATGTTGGAGGATATATGGAACGTTTCATCAATCCTCTGAACATGGTCAATTGCCAACAGGGTGTAATGAATTAGACCCCTACAATTTGTATCAGGCGTGTAGGAGCGCGACTAACGTTGACACCTTTGGTGTACCAAGACCAGTTACCGCATCCCAACCTGGGCCAGCATTGTAGCCGGGGACGGGAACATAGATGATTTTGCCAGTTGTCGGGTCAAATTCGGGAATGGTAACGGAATTGTTGCCTATCGTGATATCGTGGAAGCCTCGCGCATAGGATGCCCTGGTGCTTAAACGATAAAAGGCGTCATTGAGAAAGCCTAGACGTTTGCCGACATACTGATTGGCAAGCACGACGACAGCGGCCCATGCTGGTGAACCAACACTCGTGCCACCAACTGATACGATATAGGTTGCTCCCTGCTGGCTGAATACGACAGGTACACCAGTGAGAGGATCAGCATCAAAGGCCACATCAGGAACACCACGCCCTGTAAGACCCGCGATTCCTTTTTGATAGCTGGGAACGGGAAAGATTGTACTGATACCACCGCCAGTCGCACCAGCACCAGCACTGTCTTCGTTCCATGTTGTTTCAGCAACATATTTGCCGACACCAACGGTAGCATTGAGCGTTGTACCGCCAACACTTGTTACCAATGGATCAGAAGCAGGAAGGCTAACACCTTTACCCTCATTAACGAGACCACCACTACATACTTGTGTAGCAGCACCAGAATCGCCAGACGAGGCAAGTACAGTGATTCCCTTAGCACGAGCCTCAGTAAAGATTTGTTGCTCTTGCTGAAGGTACGAGGAGCCAGCACAACTTTCGCCAACGCCAAAGCTTTGTGAGATGACATCGCCGAGATTGTGGTTCACAGCGTATTGTGTTACAGCTAAGGCACCGGAGAGAAAATCCTGGGGCTGAAATGCGAAATCGACATTCGCCAATACGAGATCAATGGTTGCATCGGGCGCAATTGAGTGAACCGTCTCGATATCCAAAGCGGTCTCAGTGTACAAGCTGGGATTGATAGAAGGTGGAGCAAATGGCGAGATGACATTGATCTTTGGGTCTTTCAATCCATACAGTTGGTCATAGAGATGTACATCATCCGCTAATGATACACTTGTGGCGAAGTCAATCAGGACAACGGTATGTCCTTTGCCTGTAATTCCAGCGTTCAGCAAGGGCTGAATAGTGTAGGCATTGCGGATTTGCTGTGGGCTGTAGCAGCGTGGCTCCGTTGTGCTCGTTAAGCATGGCGGAGTAGTCGCGCTGACGTTTCCATGTATGACATTTAAACGTTGTTTGGTCTTCCAAAGCGGCTTAATTGTCAATGCGGTGGTGGGATCAAACTTTTTTGCGCTTGTGATACGAGTAGCAGCGTGTGCGATTGTTCCATTCGTTGTTTCGAGAATAGTCAACGAAAACAATACGATCAACACACAAAAGAAGCAAGAGAGGCGTGCCAGGAAATGAGGTTTGTTCATGAACCGATTCTCCTAGTCTTGAGAGGATGTATCATCCTCACTATTCATTTTTATGGGCCTCGAAGAAAGCATATGGAATAGCGCGGGGAAACAAGAGTGAGTAGCCAGAGAGACGTAGTATTTTCTACCCCCACTATAAGATACTTAAAAGGGCTAAGCTTTGTCAAGCCCTTTTTACTGTGTATACAGCATTTAGTACTCCTCCATATACATATACGAACGCGAACCAATAATTTCACATATAAGTATTTGACACGTCCTTATAAGAAACCGTACAATTGAGGGAGAACTTCACAAGTAAAAAGCGTGGACGCACCACTCCTGTATCTATCTATCATGTAAAGGACATTTCTCATTATGCAACAGGCGTCATCAGAGCGACCAAAACGACCCGAAGAGCCATTACCAGAAACCCGCGAGGTTGCTCCTGGCATTTGGAAACTTACCGTGCCAATACCATTTCCACTACGCACAGTGAACATGCATGCACTTGTTGGTAAAGATGGTAGTTGGGCGATTGTCGATACAGGAATGGGAACGCCTGATGCACGCATCGCCTTTACCGCTGGTTTGCAACATGCAGGCTTGAGCATCGACAAACTTGAGGCCATTGTACTGACACATCACCATCCTGACCACATTGGGCTGTCCGGTGAACTTCATGAGCAGAGTGGCGCGAAGGTCTACATGCATCCTATCGACGAGGAGAGTGTACAGCTCATCTGGTCAGGGACCATGCCCCAACGCTTTGGGCGTGTTTCTGATTTCTTCACAAAACATGGTATGCCACAAACATCGCTCTGGCTGAACCGCGTAGATCGTGCGGAGTCGCGCCGTATTCTCAGCGTCCCTCCACACGAAGCCTTTACCCTCGTCGAAGATGGCGAGTATCTCGACCTCGTGGGCGAACGGTATCGCGTGATCTGGACACCTGGACATGCCGATGGACAAATCTGTCTTTTCCGTGAACGTGATGGCGTCTTTTTAGCCGCGGATCACGTTCTCCCACGTATCACACCCAACATTGGTCTCTACTCGGAACATGATCGAAACAATCCTCTCGGTGACTATCTCGCGTCACTCGAAAAAGTCTCTACGCTTCCAGCAAGCATCGTCCTTCCTGGACATGGTGAACCCTTTATTGGATTGGCGGAACGTACACACGAGATCACCGAGCATCACTACGAACGGGAAAACCAGCTATTAGGGATGCTCGTTGAACAGCCGCAAAATGCGTATCAACTGACCGAAAAACTCTTTCGCAATCGTCACTTAAACAACGATGAAACAAAGCGCATGGCGGTCGCGGAAGTGTTAGCACATCTCGAACATATGAGATACAATGGGCGCGTAGAAAAGAGTTCGACCCAGGATGGCATCATCCTGTACAACGTAGTGGAATAATACATTACGGGGTGAGGAGAAACAGGAAGAACCCTTTTTTGTATATGCTTGCCCCTACTCACTAAGTCCTTTATAATGAGGAGGTCATTCGCATTGAACTCATTCGTTATAAAGGACATTTATTTATGGAGATAGAGGGAACATATACGCTGCATGCAACACCTGAAGAGGTATGGCAGCAGTTAGCAAATCAGCAAACACTCCTACACACGATACCAGAAATAAAGCAATTAGAGCGCGTAGACGAATTTACACAAACAGTAGCACTTCATTTGACATATGCGCCGTTAGTAGGAACGTATTATGGTAGTGTGCATATTGCTGAACGGCATCAACCGAATCACTCGCACATTGTTATCGAAAGTGTGCGTGATACGCAGAACACGATGAGTGGCGAGGCAATTCTTGATTTACAGAGCCACGAAGATACAACGATTGTTACCTATACAGGAGATATTACGCTTCATAAAGCTGGCACACAGTTACAACGTACAGTGATTAAAGGTGCAGCAAAGTTATTGATTCAGCAGTTCTTCACAGCACTGGAAGAGCAGTTATGGCAGCAACAAGCAGCAAAGAAACACGTTGAAGAGGAAATAGTCATACAAACAGCCGTTCAGTTTCCTACTTCTCAAGCTCGCACTTCCACTAGCCAGGAACAAACGCAGGGTGTATCGTTTTTACAGCGTCTAGTCCATTTGCTGCGACTTGGGAGTGGAAATACTTCCGAAGAGGTGCGCTGGACACAACGCATTCGTCGCACGGGATACGCATCGATGTTGCTCTTCCTTGTCTGGGTGGGCACATCTCTCTATTGATACTATTTATCCATCATTGCTCTAAGGCGTGCCTTCCAAGGGTCATCATCTGTTGAGGAGGTATTGGTTTGTTCGCCTTGTCCCACGGTCCAGGTACGAGTACCATCGCTGGAGGTTGTGGGTGTGGTCTGTTTGGGCTTTGTTTCTTTATCGCCAAGATTACGTAGAGCGGCTTGCGCTGCTTTACGCACATCATCTACCGGATCAGCAAGCAACGGACGGATCGAGTCTTGTACTGATTTCACTCCCAAACGTCCCAATGTGCGAGCACCACTAGCACGTTCGTCTGAAGCTGCAGAGTGCAGAAGAGGCACGATATCAGGTGTGAGTTGTGTCAACGAGAGGTCCGCGATGAGTCGCAACAGACGGTTACGATACAAAGGACGCATGACGACCCGCAAAGCTTCACGACAATCAGTAACTACCTGCGCCTTATTTTGAATGAGTCCCTGCTTCTTAGCTTCATTTACCGCCATCTCTGCCGACAAAGGCGCGGTACCATACAAAAACGGCTCAATCCAAGGGGCAACCGGAAGCGGTTCTTCTATATATTCATGCATTTTGAGAATGCTATGATAGTGTGTATCGAGCCAATAATACAGAGCGAGCGTCACCTCGGCATCACGTGCGGCGTAGGCAACCATCGCAGGCGGTAGCGGACGGCGTAACCAATCTGTGCGCTGAAGGCTCTTGTCCAGTCGGTAGCCGAATGCCCGTTGTAACATACCTGCTAACGATGATTCATGCTGTCCAAAGATCGAGCGACTCGTGGCCTCTAAATCGAAGTAGTGTGCAACCTCTAAGCCGCGATCAGCCATCACACGCAGGTCCGCACCAGCACCATGTAACAAGATGCTATAGGAAGAGTCTTCTACAATCGAGGCAAGCGGTGAAAGGTCATTCAAACGCAGAGCGTCAACAATAAAACACGTACCATTAATAGCAATTTGTAGCAGTGCGAGCCGTGGAGCGGAGGATTGTGCATGATGTTGTGAGTGTGAACGACCCTGTGCAAATTCAGCGTCAATCGCAATGACAGAAGCCTTTTTGAGGGCAGCAACAGCCGTCAACAACTGCTCTGGACGGTCTACCCAGACACGTTCGCCGCGTGATGGCAGTTGCCCCAGTGATGGTGTGACACCAGTATATCCTTGTTGTGTGCGAACAACGTCTCCAGACGCTGCGTGTGGTACATTCTCGTTCAAGGTAGTCGAAACTTCGCATTCTTTAATATATGTTCACGGCTACAGTAATGGTGTGTCTCTTACACTATACCAGATAACGCAAGGGGTTTTCTATGGGATGTGGGAAAGCCTTGTCGAGTAGCCTGTAGAGCGTGAAAGCGTAAAAATTCTTGTCTAATGATATCTAACTTTGACCATAAAAATCTATGCTCTATGGTGTCAAATTTGGTGTCAAGAATGAGAGAAGAGACACTTTTACCCTATACACATAGGTCTAAGGTAGTAACGTTTTGTTATATGCTCGTATTCCTGAACGTTCTTATTAAATATAGAGTAGTTCTGTGTTTTATTAGCATGTCTCATTTTAGATTGGAATTAGCGAACGGAAGTACTGTTATGAAGATATTGTTGGATGAAAATATTAGTTCTGACCTTCCTTTATTAGAAAAATTGCTTCGTGAGGTGGGATATGATCTAGTATCTATGTCAGATATTGCCCCCCGTACCCTAGACCCAGATGTGTTGAAAATCGCGGCTCAAGAAGGTAGAACAATAATAACCCAAGACGGTGACTTTTCAGCCCACAGATTCCACGATAATTTAAGTATTCCTTATGGAGTGATTTTCATAGATATAGGTAAGTATGCCAAGTATAAAGCCGACAGGCAAAACCCGCAGCTTATACGAAGGCTAGGAATTGTTATTGATAGCATTGCAAGGGAACCTGATCTTCGTGAAACTGTTATGAAAATCACTATGTCCCCCAATGGCGCAATGAAACTACGTCCCAAGAGGGATAAGAACAGGAAAGAGACATCTACAGGTTTTGTTTATATAGAGGAGAGTATAGGGTTAGCAATCTCAGAAACCATTGTAGTTACTACAACTACTCAGACTGAATGAAAAGAGGTGGTATCAGTGTAAAAGTGTTTAATAATACAAAGACCCAAGTCTATACGTTTGCACTGCATTGGCTTGGGCATTTCTTCAATGACTAAGTTATTCTACTACATCAAATAGGTCTGTTTGTATTGTGTCTTCTTTCATCACTTTCTGAGCTTGTTTAAATGTGCCGTATTGCGGTGGCATTTGTATTTCTGCTCCTTTCAACAATTCTACAACGGTAAGTATTTGAATTGTAGGATACTTTTTATTCCATCCTAGTGAATGATAAGAACCAGCACTCAACGCTTCTTTTCTCATATCTTGGGTTGGAATTTCTAGTGTGATAAAAACACCAATAGCTGCGCTTTCACGTTTTACTGTACCTACAAGGTCTCTAATATCCCCCGATTTTACGTGACCAGATTTTACTTGAACCAACACGCGCTTAGGTTTCTCTTTTGGATTATCAATAAAGGTGATAATTCCATCAATGCCTTTATCACTGCCTTTTTTGCCTACTTTGCTTCCTTCTTGGCCTCCTAATGGTTTTGCCTTCACAAGCGACAACGCCCACCACTGAAATTGATAGCGATCATCAAGGGCAAGCTGCTTTGCTGAACCATAGTCGAGAGGTTCGCCAACTACCTTGAATACGATATCTGGAAACATGGCTTGTAAACGGTATTTTTGTAGGGCGATACTTAGATGAGTAATGTCTATGCCTATCCATTTACGGTTAAGTTTTTGCGCTGCTGCAATAGCTGTACCGCAACCACAAAAAGGATCGAGGATAATATCTCCTGGATTGCTACTTACTTGTAAGATGCGTTCTAGAAGTGTAAGAGGTTTTTGAGTAGGGTAGCCCAGCCTTTCTCCGTCACCATTAATCCCTCTTAACATCTCGATATCATCCCACAAGTCTTGAATAGCGACCCCTTTGCTTTCATCGAGGTAGCGTTTTTCATAGGGCATACCTGATTTTGAGTATACCAGTTTTCCTTCTGCATCTAGCTTTTCCATTCGTTCTTTTTTATAACGCCAATATCTTGTAACCCCTTTCCATTCATAGTATGGGTTTCCTTTAGATGCTCCTCCTGGCCCTGTTACGTCTGCCTTGTTATATCTTCTATTTGTTTCTGGTTCTATATTGCGATACCAATTATCTACTGTGCTTTGTGGTAAAGGAGAGTACAATGAGGTAAATATCGCTCCTTCACTCTTTACATAGAATAACAAAGTATCGTGTACTCGTCCGTAGTGTTTTGCACCCTGTTTACCGTCGCTATGAGCATCTGACCGTTTCCATATAATTTCGTTTACAAACCTGTTAGGGCCAAATATAGTGTCTAGGATGATTTTGAGATAATGGCTTGCCGTTGGGTCACAATGCAAATAAAGGCTCCCAGTTGATTTGAGAACGTGATGCAATTCTACTAGTCGAGCTGCCATCATAACCAAATATGCCATCATTTGGCTAGGTCCTATAAAGTCTTTGAGTGATGCCATCATTTTAGATACGTGGTCAGGTGCCTGGATTACTAGTTCATCGTATGTTTCCTGGGTTGCTGTGTTCCAGTGCCAAGTATCTTCAAACGCCGTGATTTGTGCTTCACTGTCTATACCGCTCTCATCCTTAAGTAGCACGTTGTAACTGCGGCTTGAGTTAAATGGTGGGTCAAGGTAGATGAGGTCTACGCTTTCACTTGGAATGTATTCGCGTAGGATTTTGAGGTTATCACCATAAAATAATGTGTTCTGTGTGATTGGGTGTTGACTCATGTAACGCATCCTCCCTATCTATGTAATGGTGTTTTTAGAGTGATTTGTGAGGTTATAATAGCACAGAAAAGCCCTAGTAGCTATTGTTAACTGCTAGGGCTGATGAATATGTTCGTACTGTCTCTCAATGGCTTGCCAATAGTACTTTATACTCTTGTATTAGTGGTACTCCCGACTCTTCAACATTGATGACGAAGTTCCTCAAGCTTGTGACTGATGGTATCTCCATAAATCCCATTTTCCTTAGTATTCGGACTCCATCAGGTGTGTCGCTTCTTGCATAGAGGTTGTTAATGCTTACTCCTCTTTTCCCTAAACCAAGTATCACCTCTTCTAGCTTGCGAACCATATTTGCGCCAAATGTGCGCTTCTGTACTCTGCTAAGGTTTGGGTCTGTAACCATCGTCATAATATAGATGTCTACAGGTGTTTTGCTGTCAAACGGCTTAATTTCCTCTGGTTTGATGTCTTTTACAAAGTCTTCGTTACTCAGTATTCTCTCAATCTTGTCCTGCTCTAGCGGCAAAATGGTGGTATATCCTACGACCTTTCCTTGATACTTGCTAACATAGCAGATATCAGGATTTCTTTCCATCCACGCTATACGTGTCTGTGCTGAGGCTATACCTTGAGACAGGTTCGGGAAGGTTTTTTTACTTAGTTCCACACAAAAAGGAATATCTTGCTTTGTTGCCCTTTTGAAATTGCTTACTTCCCTATCCTTCAAAAAAGAGAGCTTGTCCCTCTGGCTTTCCTTTTTTTGTTGAAGACAGTCTTGGAATACTCGGATAGGTTTCGCTATTCCTGGCTTTCTCAGGTCTAAAACGTATGCATTATCAGCAAGGTTATATAAGGGTGAAAAGAATAGCTTGCGAATAAGCATGTCTCCATCATCGGTAGCTGCTTGTGCATATATTTTTTCAATGTATCTATCTGGATATTGATCGCACCAAAAGTACAGTGCTTCTCTCAAGAGGTGATTCAGTTGCTCTGGATGGTCTGGATGAGTAACTATACTTTCTGCGAGCAACGTATATGCTCCTTTGCGTTCGTATGTTTCGACTTCATCAGGATGTATAGACAGTTCCTCTCTCTCACCTCTTAAAATTGACATGATGACTTGCTCTGGTAAAGGCACTAAACTGAGGTATGCTAGTATGTTTTCTCGGTTATTCGTCTCATAGGAGATAAGTGTAATTTTTGGATTTTTCATCTCCCAGGAGATGTATAAGTTGATGTCTCCTACAATGGCTTCATGATAAACCTCTAAGTCTAGCTTGAGTATAGCAGGTAAATCAGATATCTTTTGCCAATCTACAGTAGTACTTAACCTTTTTTGCTTACCAGTATTTTGAGTAAAAGGTAATGTCTCTTCGATTACTCTGTCAACATCCTCTTTTATATACATCCCATTTTTTTTATTTGGAGGGATTACTTTGCGTATCTTTCCGCTATCTACCAAACGCTTAAATGTGCTTGTAGATACTTTCAGTTTTTTTCTAGCTTCTGTTGATGTGTACAGGGGTTCCATGTATTTATCCTCTCTTCCTCAAAGACGCCCAGCATCTTTCCACCGACGACAACTTATCAACGATGTTAATGACTTAATACAAGTATAAGACATTATTGAAATTTTTGGAAGACCTATTTTTGTGTCCAAAATGTCCAAATCAAAATCATTGACATTTCCATAATGTCCGTGTTATTATATAGATAGCAAATGGACAAATTGGAAATGTCCAAGAGCTTTAGTTAAACTGGCAAGCCGTTAAGAGTGAAAGGGGCAAGGGCTTATGAGTTGGAAAGCACAACAATACACAAAACGTGAGCGCAAGGTGCGTCATGCTCGTATTCGTTTGACCGTCAATCATTGTGAGGAGTGCGGATGTGAACTCCAAGCGACTCATCAAGTGATGGTCTTCGGTGGTCGGTGCCGTGTCTGCTTCGATGCGTATAGCTCTGGTACTGCGCTGGTGCTAGGTCGCGCTTCCTAATGGGTATGGCAAGTGGTGAGGTTGTGGATTGTTGTGCGTGGGTGGTTTGCTCATGGCTTGCCGTTGGATGTTCTTTGTAGGTGGGTGCTTGGTTGAGTCAAGGAGGTGCGATATGGACAGTCGGAAACATGGTCGAGGCAATAGGCAAGATGTGTATTCGCAAGACTATCATCTGTCGCGTGCGGTTCGGTGTGAGGATTGTGGGGTGGCTCTGCATAAAACACACCATTATGTGTGGTATGGCAATCGGTGTCGTCCGTGTTATCAAGCAGTTCAGGTGGTGGGTGGCGAGACTCGCGCGTAAGGGAGGTGAAGTATGACACTATTCAATATGCTGTTTGGACTGATGGCAGTAGTGGTGATGGTTGGGTTGGTCAAGGTGCTAGGATTTCGTTTTGACCGTGGAAATGTGGGATTGTTGGTGATTGGGGCGGTGGCAATTGGGATTGTGCTGGCGGTGTGGCCTCTTCACTAAGTGAGTGCTGCGGTAGTTGGTCGTAGGGAATGAGTGATGTGGTGGTGTCTCCTGAAAGGTGTGGATATGTGACATCTGTCAGGAGACATGGTACAGGATGGGAGGGAGGTGGATATGGAGGGTTGGCAAGCGCAAGGGAAGATGGTCCATCATTCGTGTGGCTATCCGTTGTGGGTACGGGTGGCGCATCAGTTTGAGGGTCGTGGTGATGGGTCGGTGGTCTCGGTTGTGGGTCGTGGTGATGTGGTGGTGGAGTATCGGGACCTCTCACAAGGGGATGGGTTGATGGTGTGGATGTGTCCAAAGTGCTCTGGTGCGTTGTCCCTGTGGTGGGACTCGAATGGGCAATGGGTTGGACCAAACGAACGGTCTGAGGTTTTTGTAGGAGAGTCGGATGTACACGACGGTGTGATGATGCAATAAGGAGGGTACGCCTATGATTTTAAATGCAGAGATTTTAAGTGCTGAGGTTGGTGAAAGCACCTTTTATGACCAAGTAACGGGTGCGCCTCGTCTCGGTTTTACCGTCACGGCGACGGTGCTTGATGCGGATACCAACGAAAAATACGAAGTTCAGTTAACCGACGGATTTGCGCGTCTGAATGAGATTAAGGAACTGCGCCGACAAGGGGCCGCCGATGATGCGTTACGCCAAGTTGCGGACACGTTTCGCAATGAGTTGGTCACTCAGATGCCTCGTATGTCTCGCTCAACGCTTGAAGTGCTCAAGTTCAAGGGCAAGAGCGCACAGTATATCAAGTTAGTTTGTCGTTTTGCTCAAGTGGCTGCATCTACTGTGGCCTAAGTGGGAGGTGATGCATGGGTTTGAAACAACTGCAATTCTGGAAGCGTGAGACTCCAAAACCTCTACGGCAAGCCATTGGAGGACATGGGCAAGAGACGTGGGTACTCAAGGTTGAGCACGGATTGTTACGTGTCGTCTCGCTGGTCTTTTCGTTTGGGTCGGCGTATGCGATTGCACAGGTGTTCGCGCCACACAACGGGGACATGGTACGGCTAGGTGTTGATATCGGTATTGCTGCGGGGTTCGGTGTGCTCGGCTACTTTTTGAGCCGTAGCATTGCCTACCGTTTGATGCAAGGGCAGACGGTATGGGCATACCTTCCGATTTGTCTCGTCGTTGAGTTGGTTGAGATTTTTTGTAACTATGTGATGGGCGTCTCTGAGGTGCCTCATGCGGATTGGTTGCAAGCGATTCCACTGGTTCAACGTCCCGTTATCACGATTATGGCATATGTGGTGCTCTCGATTATTCCTGCGGTGACGCTGTTCCTGGCAGTAGCGGATATGGACCTTGAGCGGCGCAAAGTGCAACCGCAACTCAAGACACCCTCTGCGTCAACGTATCCACAAGGAAATCAAGGGTATCAAGGCGGCTATCAAGGGGCGCGTCCGAATAGTCCACCACCACAACGTCAAGCACAAGGAGGGCAGACGGTGAGTGTCCCAAAGCCGCAAGTGCAGCAACCCGTGATGGGGATACCTGGGGTCGTGACACAGTAGGCATTTCGATTGATGCTGACACAGGGGTGGTGATGGTTGGTGGAGTGCAACGGTTGAGCAAACAAGCGGCGGCGTGGGTACGAGAGGCACAGGCACAAGGGCAACAGGTGGTGTTTGCCAACCGTAAACAGTGGCGGCATTTTCAACGGCATCCGTAGTTTCTGAATGTTGGGTAGTGAGTAGCAGGGGCGCGTGTGGGGCTGGTAAGAACTGGTTACATCGCGCCTTTTGTACAAGGAGGTGGCCTATGAGTTTTACCTATGATGAGCAGATTGACTATGAATGGATTAAGCGTTCAGCAAAAGCGCATGGGGTGTCGGTCAATGATTTCATTGTCCTGGCTCCACAGAATGACCCGTTTTATACAGGAACGCCGAATGATTGGGCGTTAGGGCAATGGTTTGCAAACCTCTGGCAACAGTTCGGGCTAGATCGGGCACACATTCGGCGTGTGCATTACCAGATTGTCAGTCAGAAACCGCCCGTTACGCTTCCCAATGGCAAGCCATATGAAAATACGGTTGAGTGCTGGGACATTCTTAACCTTGCATCAAAGGCGGCGCGATACCTGCGACTGGTTGATCCTGGCGCGTTTGATGACCGTCGTACACCCAGCGTAATGCTGTATGCAAGTGATCGGAGCATTGGTACACCCGAAGTGTTCGCATCGGGACAGACGTACTCACTGAGCAAGATGAAATTACCCGACTTTCCACAATTGCCCTCGTATTCCATCTATGGCTATGAGTCGCCGCAACCCTATCACCTTGAAGTGTGGTGTGAGAAATCCACGATGAATGATGTGCTCTCGCCTCTGTGTGAGCGATATGGTGCGAACTTGCAAACGGGGATGGGGGAAATGAGCATTACGGCGACCCTCGCGCTGGTGCATCGTTTACAGCAAGCCAATAAACCTGCACGTATCCTCTATGTCTCTGATTTCGACCCTGCTGGGCAGTCGATGCCTGTTGCCGTCTCGCGCAAAATCGAATACTTTGTGCGAACGCTCGGCTTTGATTTAGATATTCGTCTGTTCCCTGTGGTCTTAACGCTTGAGCAAGTGCAGTACTACCAGCTTCCTCGCACTCCTATCAAAGAGACGGAAAAGCGGCGTGGGAGCTTTGAGGTTCAGCATGGTGAGGGGGCGGTCGAGTTGGACGCACTGGAAGCGTTGTATCCTGGGCAACTTGAGCACGTGTTGAGTCAACGCTTGGATTACTACTATGATTGGACGCTTGCTGAGCGGGTCAAGGAACAACGTCGTACTCTGGAATTGGAACTAAGTGCGATTTGGCAACGGGTGACGCAACCGTATGAAGCGGATGTTGTTGCGCTGCGTCGGGAATACGGGTTTATTCAGCAGCAGTTTGATACCCGTATGTCGGCCTTTGGTGAGCAGTTACGTGCTGTATGGCAAGCTATGACCGAAGAATTAGACCGCTATACCGAGGTGGTTGATGGCTATCCAGTGCCACAAGCCTATGTAGGTGATGAACTTGGTGAGGGTCTTTACAACACGGGGCGCGATTATATCGAGCAAGTTGAGTCCTATAAGCTGTTTCAGGGCCGCATGTAGGAAGGAGTTGACGATGAATTGTGTCACAGTGGAACTCGTCGAGAGGTATGCGTCGATGTTTGTGCAATGTTGGAACTACTATGCAGTTCAACAGGCGGATGGGTCGTATCGGCCTTCCTACGGGCGGCTTTCACTGGCACGATTGCAAGACCATTTGATGGGCCGGTATACGCTGGGGACGTATATGGTGGATGCGGCTGGGTATTGCTCGGCGGCGGTGTTTGATGCAGATAGTGAAGATGGGTTAGAGCGTCTGGTGTTGCTAGCTGGGGAGCTGGCAACACATGGTATTTCTTCGTTAGTGGAAGCAAGTCGGCGTGGTGGGCATGTGTGGGTGTTCTTGGAGAGGCCGACAATGGCGCGGGTGGTACGTGCGTGGTTGATGCCCTATGCGGTAGCCTATGGTGTGGAGTTGTATCCCAAACAGGATAGACCTCGCGTTGGTGGAGTTGGGTCGTTGGTGCGGTTGCCGCTTGGAGTGCATCGGAAAAGCGGGGGATGGTATCCGTTCGTGGTGATGGGTTCTCATGGCTTGCTAGTGCCTGTAGGGGAAACGGTGGCGGTGTGTTGTGCCTGGGCAAGTGAGCATATAGAACGGGTGGTGGTTCCTGATGATGTGGTGGTGCTGGATGATGAGGTGCCGAGTGTTCTTGGAAGTGGCGAGGGTGTTGAAAGTCGTGAAGGGTACGGAGCTATTCGGGAATGGGGTGCATCGCAGGATATTGTTGAGGTGATTGGACGGTATACGCGCTTAAATGGGCGAGGAGTCGGGCGGTGTCCTCTTCCTGACCATCACTATCGAGGGGATGTTCACCCTAGCTTTCAGGTGTTTGGTGGTGCTGATGCTCATTGGTACTGCTACACCTGGGGGCGTGCTGGTGATCTGTTTGATTTCCTGCGCTTCTATCATGGGTTGACCGTGCAAGAGGCGTGGGAACGCTTGCAAGCTGGGACATTGGTCTAATGGCTTGTCATGAGGAATGGGAGGTGATGCTGATGGAAAATGAGGGAATGAAGTGTCCAAGTTGTCGTCTTCGCGGTGTGGCTCTTGGGAATGTAGTGTGTCAAGCGTGCTTTGATGGGTATGTTAGAGCGTTA
Source organism: uncultured Ktedonobacteraceae bacterium (assembly GCA_964248005.1). Taxonomy (GTDB): domain Bacteria; phylum Chloroflexota; class Ktedonobacteria; order Ktedonobacterales; family Ktedonobacteraceae; genus JBBQVS01. The sequence continues at coordinate 26,126 of CAXTWV010000028.1, forward strand.
CGCAAGGCTTTAGGAGCGGTTGGGGTGACGGTTCCTGATGAGGATATGGGTGATTTAGCACGGTCAATGTTGCTTGATGCATTGTGGAAGAAGCTAGGGGATGTGGTAGCCTGTTGAAAACGTTTGACGTGTTTCTGTGGTCAAAGTGGATGACGTTCGGTATAACCACGCTTATTCCTACGCATGACTGTATTCAAGCATCCTCAGCGTTTGCGGCGGTAGAGAAGGCAATGAGGGCGCGTCGATGGCTGGTTGTTGGACATGCGGTAGCAGAAGTCGTAAGTGGTGATGGGTCGCTCCTGTATTATCGGGCGTATGGTGTGCGGTTGTCGGTGGTGAGTTCTCCAATGAAACACAAGAGAGTAGGTGTTAAGGCGATGCTTTGATGGCTTGTCGTAAGGATGGGAGGTGATGCGTATGGGTATCGTGTTTGTAGCTGTGATGTTGTTGGGTGCTGGCATTCTTGTGCGCTCGTTGCGCGTGTCTGGATGCATTGGGTTTGTGCTGTGGGCGGGCTTGGGAATGATGGCAACGTGGTTCCTGCTCCAATTCGCGTCAGGCGGGTTACGGATATAAGTAGGGCGGGAGTGCGATGAAACGGAGGTGGTTATATCCTGCAAATTGGGAAGATTTGGCGACGGAATGTAAGGAACACGCTGGGTGGCGGTGTGAACACTGTGGGGTAGCGCATGGGTCGCAAGCAGTGTCAGAACGCACGGGGGTTGTGTACACGGTGTACCTCGCTGCGGCCCATTTGGACCATGACCCCTGGAATGTGAACCCTCGACTCGCCGCACTGTGTCCAGC
>CAXTWV010000029.1:0-1473 GCA_964248005.1 uncultured Ktedonobacteraceae bacterium
ATGGAGAAGGAAAAAGCTCTTTTAGTGACTCATCCAAAGGCAGAGCGATATGTTGCTGACATTCTTCCTATTTTAGATGAGCGGTGGGAAACAAGCAATCAGGTAACGGCGTATGCTGGTCATGGCATAGAACTGACTGTCGATGCGCTTCAGAAGGACTATCGCTGGATCATTGCCTTTGGTGGCGATGGGATGCTCAATGAAGTAGTCAACGGGACGATGCAGGCACAGCAGCAATGTATTGTTGGCACTCTTCCTGGCGGCACAGTCAATCAATGGGGACACGAAATTGGTTTACCTGCTCATCCCATCGAGGCTGCACGTGTCTTAACTACGAGCATTCCTCGTCATGTTGATATCGGCTTCGTCGGGGTTCAAGCCCTCACAATTTCTGATGAAATATTTTCTCAAACCGAGACACAGGGCAAGCCCAACGCCAGACACCATTTCATAATCATAGCTGGACTCGGCGTTGACGCCGTAACTATACAGTCCACAACCGAATCATCCAAGCAGCATTATGGTCAACTTGCCTTTATACTCGACTGGTTACAAGTGCTTCCCAGTATACGTCCCTTTCCAGCACAGATTACCTGGTCGAATAATCAATCCTGGCAAGGCCAACCATGGGATATTCTCGTGAGTAATACGAGGCGTTATGCCAATGTTACAAACTTGATACCCAAAGCACACGTAGACGATGGTTTGCTCGATATTCGTATCTTCTCGCTCTTCTCGCCTGAACCGGGTTTGCTCCATCCTTTCCAAGATTCCAGCTTTTCTATGAAACTTCCCGCTTCCGTAGCACTCGAACTTGATGGTAGTAGTATGCCACTTACCGATTACCTGAGTTTGGAGAATCAGGGGCGTCTGCTGCACGTTGCAGACTTGGGCAAGGTCATTGTCACATACAAGTTTATGAGTATACCTGCTGCGCTATCAATGGCTATTCCTAAAGAATATACAGGAGAATTATTCAAAACTACGTTTTAGGAGAGTGCATACAAGGGTGGGCGTTACTGGTATCGAACCAGTGGCCTCTTCGGTGTGAACGAAGCGCTCTCCCACTGAGCTAAACGCCCTTGCTTCTGATAGATGAAACTATAGCATTAGAGGCAAGGAATGTCAAGCATTTTCGTGCCAGAGCAACCCATAAGAGACCAGAGAGTATGTAACTTCTATGCAAGAGCATACGTACTATAGACAGGAATGAACGTTTGCTCTACAAAGATTTTTATGTCTAAAATTTGTAATTGCGAGAAGTATACAAAGAATTGTGAGGCGACGCGTGAAAAAGACTGTTGCGAAATGGGTTGTTGGTGCCATTATACTACCTGCCGTTATGCTTGCTTTGCGGAAACGCATCAATTCGTTGATTGACGAAAAGTTGTAGTGTACAGATGACATAAAGCAGGTCGTTTTGGGCGGGTAGGGGCCAAAACGCCAGGGTTTTGGATAGGGGGAATATTTTAA
>CAXTWV010000029.1:1483-2577 GCA_964248005.1 uncultured Ktedonobacteraceae bacterium
ATAAATTTTGTCTCCACCTTAGCAAATAACCCTGGGGTTGTGGCCCTTAGCCCCCAAAACGACCTGCTTTGTGTCATCTGTACATATTTTAAACGAACAGAGGCTCCATACTTAGTCGTTCAACCATCGTCTGCATCTCTTCATTTGATGGTCCTGCTTGAAAGCGACTGGCGGCATCTAGCACTTTGGGCAGTATGGAAATATCGCCCACTGTGTTTAAGAAAACACCCGGCTGCTTCAGCACCCAGTGTACCGCAAGATCAATATCATGTTGATCTGTCAGTGGTTCGTACCATGTAGATTGTGTATGTTCACGTCCTAGCCATGGCTTATAGGCAATAGATTTAATTGTTTGCACCGCGACATTGCGTTGTTGGCACGTAGCAAGTAACTCCCGAAAATTTTCCGCGTAATACGGGTTCTGCATGGTGACATAGTTGTACGGGAGCAGCACGGAATCAAAGTCGAAGCGTTCAAGGCTTCGACGGTGCGTAGCAGCAATTTGTAGTCCGTGTCCTGTGACACCTATAGCACGTATCAAGCCCTCTCGTTTAGCCTCCAACGCGGCTTCAATGACGCCTCCAGGACTCAGAGCAATATCCCATTCGATAGGGTCGGCGAGATTATGCAATTGCCATAGATCAACATAATCAACACGCATGCGCTCAAGAGAGCGATACAGTTGTTCCTTTGCTTTCTCCGCTGTCCGTGCGTCGGTCTTTGTCGCAAGAAAGAAGTCTGCTCGATGCGTTTTAAACCAGGGAGCAATCCGTCGCTCTGCATTACCATAACTGATGGCTACATCTATATGATTTACACCATAGCGCAACAGCAGGTCTAAAGTACGGTCAGCCTCTTCCTGCGTCACTGAACCAAGAGCCGCCGCCCCAAAGAGAGTACGTGTACTCATATGTCCGCTACGACCAAAAGGTTGTGTTGCAATCGTCGCCATGTCTCCTCCAATTCAGGCATGTAAAAAATAGCACTTTATGAGCATAGCACGTAGAACAGAGAGAAGAATGATACAACAAGAATACAGGAAGGCTCATCTTCATCATTCGGTGGATGATTAAGAAGAGCCGTAGTGTTAGATT
>CAXTWV010000029.1:2587-26556 GCA_964248005.1 uncultured Ktedonobacteraceae bacterium
AAAAAAAAAACTTTATGTCTATTTTAATTTTTTGTTTAATTTTTGAAGATGAGCCTTCCTGTATTCTTGTTGAAGCACTTAGCGACGTATTGTGCGATCATCAGCAGCAGGAGGCCAACCCTGCTGTGGCGGAAATGACTGCTGATTCCACTCAGGCGGATTTCCTTGTTGTGGTGGCTGAAATTGTCTTGGTGGCTGTTGTTGATACTGATTCTGCTGAGGATACTGAGGTTGTTGCTGATATTGATTCTGTGCAAACGGTGTGCCTTGCTGCTGCCATGACTGAGGCACATTCGGCTGTCCCAGGTTCTGACTGCTCACTTGAGCGGAAGCGGCTGCCGCACGAGCCTTGCGATCATTGTTAATGTGTCTCCATATATAGAGTGCGACAAGTATAACCACAACAACAAGAATGACCACATCAAGACTATGAAAGATAGGGCTTAATGTGTCAAGGTGATTACCTAGCTGTACGCCTATAAAGGCAAGCACGATGCTCCAGATAAAAGAACCAAGAAAGCTATAGACGCAAAACTTTACAAACGGCATTTTTGCAATGCCCGCAGGAAGGGAAATATAGGTACGAATAACTGGAAGAAGGCGCGAGAAGAATGCAGTAGCACTGCCCCAGCGTTGAAAGAACGCATCAGCCTTGTCCGCGTCATGCTGAGAAATGAGTAAGTAACGTCCATATTTCAGCATTAAGGGACGACCACCGCTATAGCCTATACCATAGGCGACAATTGAACCGATCAGACATCCTATCGCACCTGCGAGTGCAACCAGTAGTAGGCTCACGGTGGAATTTGTGCCGTGTAGAATTCTCCCGCTTGCAATCATAATACCAGCAAGCGGCATAACAATTTCGCTTGGAAGAGGAATACAGCAACTTTCGATTGCCATAGCAAGTATTATACCGAATAAGCCAGTCGCGACATACAAATTTGTAATCAGAGTTGTAAGTGTATCAGTTAAATGTGATAACAATGAAAAGCCTCCCTTTTAAACATACGCTTTTGACTATACTAGCATACTTTACGAAAAGAGGCTATAGAAGTTGCGTTGAGAAAACTAGTGGGCTATTTATTCACCATCGTCGTCTTCGTCAAAACGAGAAGAGCGCCGTACCGTTGGAGCATCTAATTGTTGCGCAAGTTCCTGGCGCAAAGGATCGTCTTCATACATGTAAGGAGCACGACGTACAAGTGGCCTATTCACATTGCCCATTGTTTCATCTCCCACCGAGCGTTGATCGTGCTCTTGTGTGAAACGGGCCGATTGCTCTGCCTGCGACGGTCGCCGAACAGGACCCGTCTGAGGAAGATGAGGCGAGTTGTAGTCTGTGTGTGGTTCTCTTCTTTGAGACGGTGCAGTGTGCTCGCCTTCAAAAGGTAGAGAGCGACGTTCATCATGTTGTGGTGGTGTTGAATCAATAATACGTCGCGCAGATCTTTGTGGCGGTGCTTGCGGTGGTAGTTGTCTTGAAGGGCGCGGCGACCTGATAGTAGTTTGATCTTGCCTGGCTAGTGCTTGGTTAGGACGAACTGATATACCCCGTTTAGGAGTATTGGTAGGTATAACCTCTACTTCATCGTCCTGTCTTTGCTGTGCAGCCTCCAAACGTGCGGTACGTAACGCTTCCGAACGATGTTGACTAAGTGCGGAAGTCGATTCGTGACCAACCGCATTAATTTTTTTCGTTGTTGGACGTAGGACAGTTGTTTCTTTTCCCTTTGGTCGCGCCTGTTGCGTTCGTTGGGCAGGCACATAGGTTCCCTGCTGTGTCACTGGCATTCGATCAGAATTTCGACTTCCTCGATTTTGGGGCAGAGGTTCCTGACGTTGCAACGGAGGTGCAGGCAATGCACGAGGTTGTCTCCGCTCGTACAACTCTTCATCTTGCCAGACATCCTCAGGAGTCTCGTCTGTCACGACATAACTTTCTACTTCACGAGGTCGCCTTGCTATACGCGCAGGGACATCAGGATAGTAATCTTCTCGTGCCAGTGCTACCTCTTCTTGTTCGTCTGCTTGGAGACGCTCATCGTGACGCTTCGAGAGATAGGAAAACAACATGAGGGAGATAGGAATGCTGAGGAGTAAGGCTGCTAAACCACCTATTAAACCGCCAAGGACCCAGGAGTTGAGCGTATTACCATACCAAAGAACTACCGCGGCACCAGCAATAAGCACCAATGCTATGGCAACAGCCTTCATATGCATCCTTTCTGCGCTTCCACCCTACTCAGGCGTAACAAACAATTTGTACTATAAGACATCCATTACAAAGGAGTATAGCACTCTTGGAGGAAGAGTTCAAGAGGAAGAGCCGCAAAATGGGCAATAAAAGCGAAAATAGATGCAGAGAGGTAAAAGCGGATAAGCGCGTTGCCTACAGATGCTTCTTTTCCTGTAGCTGAAACGCGCTTTTCTTTGTCACCTGACCTGAAAGGTGAAGTATCAAGCAAGCTAAAACGATTGCGAATAATCAGGCAGCATTACCGCACTGACGGAATATCGCTACTACTTTTCCTTGTACCTGCCACTCACGGTCCCAGATGTTGCGTGGAATCAGAATTGGGTCTAGCTCTGAATTTGCAGGCTGTAGACGCACTCTGTCATGATCCTTTTCTTGAAAGAAACGCTTGAGCGTGGCACTGCCCTCAACACCTTCCTGCATGTGAACGGCGACGACAATATCACCATTTTGACAGGTAGATTGTGGCTTGACCACCACATAATCACCGTCACAAATGTGATCTTCGATCATCGAGCGACCTTTCACAACCAAAGCAAAGGCATTTTCGGCATCGACAAGGCTCGTACCAACACTAATTGTTTGTTGATCCTCGGATGGAAAAATGTCCAAAGGCTGACCAGCAGCGATAGTGCCTTTGATTGCGACACCGTTATTTGGCTTGGTCAACTTGATGCCACGACTCTTCTTTTCTTGTCGTGAAATCATGCCTTTCTTTTCCAGGATAGTGAGATGATAATCGACATGCCCGGTGCTGGCAATATTCATCGCCCGCCCAATCTCTCGATTTGTGGGGGGCATGCCCTCTGCTTTGATGTATTTCTCTATGAAATCGTACATCCTGCGCTGTATTTCGCTTGCTTGCTCTGACGACATGGATTTACTCCTGCTTTTCTAATACACATCTACCTGTATCTTGCCCCTACCCTACCCCCCATTACCGCTCCTCTCCATCATACATATGACTACCTTCAAGGATTGAGAGAAATTTTTCCTTTTCGCTCACACAGGAAAGCAGACAGCGTTCTGTGATAGAAAACTAGAACGGCTATTCAAGAAAATAATACCACAACAGGACGGGCAATACAAGCTTTTTTGGAACGGATTTTCCGAATTTCTTTTCGTATTTTGATAGGAATGGGGACTAGGAATACTAACGCGATTTTGTTATACTCGAAACAGAAAAATGTGTGACAGATTGGTCAATGCATCAAAAGAAATGGCAACGTATTTGCGCCCGACACTATAAGAGGTGTACAATGGTTGTAATACCTATTCGACGGATGTAGGGGCCACGAAAGAGAGTCAAAAGAACATGGTTGAGATGACAGTTGAGAGCGTGCGAATAAACCTGGCTACGCAACAGCGGGTGGTCATCTTGAAAGCAACGAAGCAAGAACGCTATTTGTTTATCTGGATAGCGCAAGCAGAGGCATACGCAATTGCCGTCGAACTTCAAGGGACAACCTCGCCACGCCCACTTACGCATGATTTGCTGAAAAACGTGATTGGCGAATTAGGCGCTAACATGGAAAGCATCGTGATCTCTGATCTCATTGACGAAATTTTCTATGCACGCCTTGTGCTTGATGTAGCAGGTCGGCACGTTGAGGTTGACTCACGTCCAAGCGACGCTATTGCGCTCGCTGTTCGTGCAAAGACACCTATCTTCGTAGAAGAGAGTGTGCTAGAGCGTGCTGGCGTCGCCTTAGAGTCAAACGACGAGCCACAAAAACCATTGACGCGATCCGAGCAAACACGCCGCGAGATCAGCAAAGAGGAAGAGGCGAACCTGGATGCATACCGCGATTTTATCAACACACTAGACGTATTAGATGAGTTTGGGAAAGACTAAGGTGTCTTCTCAAACTCTCTTGTTTTCTCACAACTACTCTGCGTTTCAGCGTGTCTTGAAAAGTACTTTCAGCATATGTACAACGATACGTGAAACGAGGCCATAAACAAGGATTGCCAAAAGCGTGTACAACTCTACTGTGAAAAACTGGGGGATGGCAAGTTGTAAGAAGAGAACGCGAAATGGCAACACAAATACATTGCTCACCTCATAAACAGCCCCCACCCAAATGTTGTCAGAGGAAACGTTCAACACCTTGAGCAAGAAGCGAAACAGAAGCAACATCTGGATCGCAACAAAGCACATTCCAACTGCGAGTGGTATTATCTTTCTCCGTACTTTTTTTTGCTGAGAAGAGTGGTTTGCTACAACCGGTTGCACGGATACTGAGTTTTGAGGGGAATCAATTGGCTTCGCTGGCAGAACGGGATAGACAGGTGATGGCGAAACTGGTTGGACATACTGATGTGGAAATGGATGTGTTGCTGACTTTGGGGAAGGAACATCTTCCTCATCAGATGGCAAAACAGTATTTGGAATGGTAGGCACAAACGCAGCAACATCCGCGTGACGCATTGGCTCTGTAGGTTCGTCGTGTTCGTCTATTTGAGTGGTATCATTGTGTTGAAAGCTGTGCGGCTCATTTAACATCGCTTCATACTCCCCATACTTCCATGACAACACTCTTGATTATACATCGCTATAGCGAGTTAATACATCGTTATATGTTTCTCGGCGTTCCATCGTGAGTATTCGTTCCTCATCTACCAGTAATACGGCAGGACGCGGAACCAAGTTGTAGTTACTCGCCATCGGCAGACAATACGCTCCCGCAGTTGGCAGTAAGAGATACTCCCCTTCTTGCATACGCGGCAATTGTACTTTCTCAATGAGCATGTCGCCGGACTCGCAGTATCGTCCAGAAATACAGACCGTTTCCTCAGTAGGTCGCATAACGCCTTCCACGGGTAGGGCTGTGTATACGGCACCGTATAATGCCGGACGAATATTATCTGCCATACCTCCATCAACGAAAAGGTAGGTTACACCACTGGCAGTAGTTTTCCGCGCTCCTATACTATAGACAGCCACTCCTGCACGGGCGATAATTGAGCGTCCTGGCTCAAGAATGAGTGTAGGCGCAGAAAGGTCTTTTCCCATTTGTGCCACGCCTTGCTTCATACTCACTTGTAATGCCTGCGCTAACGTTTCAATTGACGGGACTGATGTAGAAACAAGTGTATCAGTCGTATCAATGGCCCAACCGCCACCCGGACTCACTTCTTCAGGCCACCAGCCTGTTTCACTGTGTAGCTCGTTTGCAAGCCGAAGCAAACATGCCAAACATTCTTGATACGGTCGTACCTCGCGTAACATCGTCCCCGTGTGAGCATGTAATCCAACAAGATGTAGTGACGTTTCATACAAGATATGCTTACTCGCTGCTTTTGCCTCGGCAAGCGCAAAACCAAATTTAGAGGAGGCATGTCCTGTTTGTAAATAACGATGCGTATCCGTCTCTACTTCGGGCGCGACTCGCAGCAAGACAGCAGGTTGTGTCTGTAACTCCTGAGCAAGACGTGCTACACGTTCTATCTCGCTCCAATTGTCGAGTATAATTCGACCTACCCCTAGCTTGAGTGCTACACGTAATTCCGCCTCAGATTTATTGTTGCCATGAAACGAAATACGCCCCATCGGAAACCTGGCCCTTTGCGCAACTGCTAACTCTCCACCGGACACTATATCTAACCCAAAACCTTGCTCCGCCATTATCTGCGCCACAAGTGGCGAGATATACGCCTTGGATGCATAGAGCATAGAAACATCGGACGCATGATAGTACGCCTTAAACGCCTGCTGATACTGTTTGCAAGCATCAATAATCGTCGCGCGGTCGAAGATATAAAGTGGCGTCTCATGCTGTTTTACAAGCTCATGGATAGAGTGATTGGCTATATGAATATCTTGGGAAGAAGTGATTGTTGTGGTGATGGGTAGGAGATTTGAAATAATTGATGATATATTGCGCATGATATTGTGTTCCTCTTATTGAACAGGGTATAAGGGATCGACGCGAAAGAATGAGCAGAGATACACCTATTGTAGGGACCGATGATGCAGGTTAACAAATTACTTTGGGCGTCCGTGGATGTATTACCATGTTATTTCGTTAATACGCATTATCACGTCCTTTTGGCGGTTGACACCCCGACGAGGACGTGATACATCAGTCTCTACAGATTTACAATAAAACCTATGTGTAATAAAAAAACTGCTTTCCACATGCTACCACACTATGTTACAATAAATGAGACGAGTTGAAGATGACAAGGAGAGGTTTTTAGGTTTATGACACAGATTGACGACCGCACACAGGAGCAGCAGGCAACTCAGGAGAAAAGAGTACCACGCTTGCGCTTCGCTCCCAGCCCTACCGGATTTCAGCATATCGGCGGCTTCCGCACTGCACTTTTCAGCTGGCTCTATGCCCGCCATACCGGAGGCCAATTTGTTTTGCGTATCGAAGATACCGATGAAGCACGCACAGTCGTAGGAGCGGTCGATTTTCTCTTCGAGGGCTTAAACTGGTTTGGCATGGATGTTGACGAGGGTCCAATTGTTGGTGGCCCCTATGGTCCTTACTATCAGACACAGCGTAAGGCTCTTTATCAGCAGTATGCCAATCAGCTTATTGAGACTGGTCATGCCTATCCCTGCTACTGCACACCAGAGCGACTCGATGCGATGCGTAAGGCGCAAGAGGCCCAGAAATTGCCACCGCGCTATGACCGCCATTGTCGCTACCTTACAAAAGAGCAGCGTGCGGAAAAAGAGGCGGAGGGTGCGACATGGACCGTGCGTTTCGCGATGCCACTCGATGGTGAGACGGTTGTGCATGATGAGATTCATGGCGATATGGTTTTCAAAAATGAAAACCTTGATGACATGATTATTCTCAAGACAAGTGGCCTTCCTCCTTACCATTTAGCGCACCTCGTCGATGATCATTTCATGGAAATTACTCACGTTCTGCGTGGCGATGAGTGGATATCAAGCTCACCACTGCACGTGCAGTTGTACAACGCCTTTGGCTGGGAGGTTCCACTCTTCTATCATGTTCCCACAGTCCTGGGAAAAGACAAAAAAAAGTTGAGCAAGCGCAAAGATGCACCAGCTTGGTCGGACTTACAGAAAGTCGGCTATCTTCCAGAAGCGGTATTCAATTTCATGGCACTACTCGGTTGGTCCTATGATGACAAGACAGAGATACTCACACGTGAAGAATTGATTCAAGCATTCTCGCTGAAACGTATTGGTATCGCCTCCGGCATTTATGACCCCGACAAACTGACGTGGATGAATGGCGTGTATATTCGCAATTTGTCGCTTGATGAGTTAACGCAACGAACATTGCCCTATCTGGAGCGTCCAGAGGCTGAGGGTGGATTTCCTGATAGCGTGAGACGCCCACTAGACCCCGAATACACGAAACGAGTATTGGCACTTGAGCAAGAACGACTCAAAACGCTGAGCGATGCAACCAAGGCCCATTTCTTTTTTGAGGACGAACTGACGTATGATGCATCGATGCTCATTCAAAAGGGCATGGATATCCCACGAACACTTGATGCACTCATACAAGCACGTGACCGCTTAACAGGTTTAGAGCAGTGGGAGCGTTCTGTCATGGAAGCAGCGATGGACGAGCTAGGAATAGCACTTGGTCTGAAACGTGGGCAGTTCTTCGGTACGCTTCGCGTCGCGGTCAGTGGAAGCAACGCTACACCACCACTCTTCCCCATGATGGAGGTGCTTGGACGCGAGGTCAGTATGAAACGTATTGAACAGGCAATCGCGAAGTTGGCTTGATGATAAGAGAACAAGGGCACCCGCAAGGGGAACGCCCCTCCCATAAGACTCAGACACATTGGGAGTAGTTATGTATATGGGAGGGGCGTTCCCCTTGCGGGCGCCCTAGAACAATCACATGGTGAACAAAGATTATATTCTTCGCATGGCGGAGAAGTTTGGTCGGGCATTGGCAATCATTCTCCACTTGCGTGAGTATAATAAACACGAAGAGGCACTGATCTACGCCGATGATCTATTGCTACAAATGACGGGGCTTACCTCAAGCTTCATCAATTCCGTCTCGGATGAAATGCTCATACAAGCAATCTCTCCGTTAGGTATGTTGAACGTAGACAAATGCCTCTGGATTGCGGTATTGCTCAAAGCAGAGGGCGAAATCTACCAAGAGATGGAGAACAGCAACGAAAGCTATTATCGCTATCTCAAATCGCTGGGTCTCTACTTGCTTGCCCTTTCACGTGATGCAACGATGCAGGACACAACATTGTATGACGATATAGAAGAGCTACTTAACAAACTTGAAGACTACGAATTACCGCTTTCAATGAAAGAGAAACTCTTTCCTTATTATGAGCAAATCGGCAAATACGATAAAGCTGAGGATATCCTTTTTGATTTGATAGAAGCAGATACAGCAAGGAATGCATTTTTTGAGCGTGGACGAGCTTTTTATAAGCGGCTACGTGCAAAAAATGATGCAGATTTACTTCTAGGCAACCTTTCAAGAGATGAGGTTGAGGAGGGATTAGCCCAACTCGAAGCAAGATAGACACTAGACAAGTAACCATCCGGTATATTACACTTACTTAACACTCGCTTAATATTAATTGAGTAGATTGAAAAAGTAGGGAGTTTCGGTGGCTACATCAACACAAAAGATTTTTTTACCCAGGAGAGGTTCAAACGTGTCGTCGGTACAATCAACGCAAGTTGCTCGTTCTACAGTTACTGATTCGTGGCGGTGGATGTGGCCCGATATCTTGATGCGCATTCTTCCAATGGGAGCTGTTCCCTTTCTCTATATTGCCTTCCTACACCTCCCTTTGTCGTTTTTAGGCGTCACGTTGCATGATGTACCACAACAACTCCTAATCGGACTCATTGTAGGCATTGGGATGGCTGCATTTGCGGCAACCTATCGTATGCTTATTGTGGGGCCGTGGTTTCGCTGGCCTACGCTCAACGACCACTTGTTTCAAGGCGTTTTCTACTTGCTCATCAATGGTCCAGTCGAAGAACTCTTCTTTCGCGGCTTTATGTTGGCAGCAGTCACACAATGGACAGGGCAACTCTGGTTGGGATGGCTTGTGAGTACAGCAGCCTATACACTCTATCATCGGCTCGGTAAATGGAGTTGGCGTAGCGTTGGTGGTGTAGGACTTGCCAGCCTCGTGTTTAGCCTCGTCTATCTCGCGCAGCCAAATCCACGCTCTCTGCTAGCCGTAATCATCATTCATGGTTTCACCACAAGTGGCTTTCTGAGTTGGGGTGACGAAGTGTTATACCGACGATGGAAGTATCGACAGTCTCGGCTAGGATAAGCCCCAAAAGAGCTATACAACCCATGTTTCGGAATAGATCATGCGTTTTTTAGAGGGAAGGTACAAATTATGTACTTTCCCTTTCCTATTGTCCTACATCGTTACCTGAATAGTACCAATTCGTCTTGCTATTAAGGTACAATATAGCAAGAAGTATTTACCAAGAGAAATATACTCTCTTTTTTTATAGTATTCGGAGGTCCATTTCTTTGAAAATCGTTGTTACCGGAGGAGCGGGTTTTATTGGCTCCAATTTATGTGCAAGGTTGATTGATGAAGGACACACTGTGCTATGCGTCGATAACCTGCTTACTGGCTCTACTCAGAATATAGAGGCGTTGCGCGACCATCCACATTTCACATTTATCCAACATGATGTCACACAAGCATTTCCTTTTGAAGCTGATGCAATTTTTCATATGGCAAGCCCAGCGAGTCCTGTTGGCTACATGGAGCATCCTATAGAAACAATCCTGGTCAATAGTCAGGGAACCTATCAAATGCTAGAGGCAGCCAAGAGACAACATGCGATGTTTCTTATTTCCTCTACCTCAGAAATCTATGGCGATCCACTGGTTCATCCACAACGTGAAGACTATTGGGGAAATGTGAATCCAATTGGGCCACGTGCTTGCTACGACGAAAGCAAACGCCTTGGCGAAACATTGACAATGGAATATTATCGCCAATTTCAGCTGAATGCACGTATCGTGCGTATCTTTAATACCTATGGCCCTAATAGTCAAGTGAACGATGGACGTATGATTCCTAATTTCATCACGCAAGCCCTAAAAAATGAGCCACTGACCATTTACGGTGATGGGAAAAAGACACGTAGCATTTGTTATGTTAGCGATCTGGTCGATGGCCTCATACGTGCGATGTTCCAACCAGAAACGGCTGGCGAAGTCTTTAATCTAGGCAATCCCGAAGAACATACCGTGCTTGAATTTGCACAGACCATTATCCGCTTGTGCGAGGCATCTTCTCCTGTTATCTATGAATCAAGCCGTATCGATGATCCTGAACGCCGCCGCCCCAACATAGGCAAGGCACAGCGGGTACTAGGCTGGCATGTAAACGTTCCTATGGAAGATGGTCTACGTCGCACAATAGAGTGGTTTCGTAGTCACACAGCTCATCTTTCAACGGTCTCCTAGCGATTCTACATAAAAGTAAAGTTTAGAGATCGAGATGTATATATATGTATAACCCTAGCTTAGACCAGATAGGGCAAGCCGTTTCACGTCGGTCACGCGTCACAGAAATGCTTGCTCGTATACGTACACAGGCTACAATCGCAAATTGCGTTGGCCTGCTTGGGGCTGTCTGTGCGCTTCTTTGCCTACTTTTGCTCCCAAGCTCTTCCTACTGGAATATTCGTCTTCCTCTGTACCTGATACTTATTGTGTGGACACTGCTACGCCCACGTGTGGCACTCTACCTTCTTCCAATCGCAATACCGTGGGGGTCACTCGATACAATCACGATAAGTAAACTCAATGCCAATAGTGCGGACATTCTTGTCATACTGCTCATTATGAGCTGGCTCGGTAGTTTCGTACTCCGTTCGCAAGGATTACAAAAGGCTGGCCCTCTGGACGCAGAGAAAGCACCTCTTCCACGCTATCTTGTAGTAGCCGCAGTAGCACTTCTTTTTGCTATGGTCATTTCTACAGCAACAGCACAGAGTGTTACCGCCAGTGTAAAAGACCTCATTAAATGGATTGAGTTCCTGGCGGTGCTGCTACTAGGAGCAAAGTATCTCCGTACTCGCAACCAGATATGGCTCCTTGTTGTCGTTATAGTGCTTGCAGGTGTCTCACAAGCATTTTATGGCTACGCACAAAATTTTCTCAATCTAGGACCACAATCCTTTATTCGCAACGGTGGACTGCGTGTCTATGGCACATTTGGTCAGCCAAATCCTTATGCGGGATATATCAATATGTCACTCCCTATTGCGCTCTCACTATTATTGCTTGGACGCAATTGGGCAACACGCATCCTAGCAGGAGTAGCAGCTATCTTGCTGGGAGCGGCTGAATATCTTACAAAATCGAATGGCGGTGAGATAGCAATTACGGCAGCGATTCTCTTCATCCTTATTGTTGGATTTCCCCAACTTCGCAAGCTCGCCGCTGTGTGTGCAGTTGGTGTGCTGGTACTTATCGCGGCCCTCCTCGCCGGAGTTATTCCTCAACGCCTGACGCAACCGATATTGAGTAAGCTTGGACTAGTCGCTATCTCGTTTACGTCTCCTAGCGCACAAGATTATTCCACAGCAGAACGCCTTGCACACTGGATTGCTGGCATCAACATGTTTCTGGATCATCCGTTGACTGGTGTTGGTATTGGAAACTATGGAACGGCCTACGCTCCCTATCACGTCACCATCTTCGTCAACTCATTAGATCACGCACACAACTACTATATCAACACAGCGGCAGAGACAGGGATTATTGGCTTAACGACCTTTGTGCTTTTCTTGCTAGCAATGTTTGTTGCAGGAGGATATGCATATAGGACGATCAGTAAAAAATATATGCAGCTAAAAGCAAAGCGAGCAATGCCCAAAGTAGGAGTATCCAGAGTAGCGATGTTGCAAGCAACAAATATACTGGGTATTTTTACCAATGACCGAGCACTAGCAATAGGGCTTCTCGCAGCTTTAATAAGCGTATGTGTCCATAATCTCGTGGACGATCTTTATGTGCATGGAATGACTATTCTCTTCGCATTGCTACTTGTTGCTCTTATTCGTCTTGCAGGTATACATTCAGAAGCAGAAGGTAAAAGTGGGAATGAGTGAAGACGTGCCAGACATTCTTGTGTCAGATGTAGGGGAGCAGCACATTGAGACAGTAGCACAAAAACAGGAAGTACTTCTGCACCATGAGAAGCAAGAGGAGAAAGAGATCACCAGAGAGCAGTTGTCTCTACGTTCACGACTGCTCAATTGGCGTACTATTGTGCCATTAGCGATTGTTATTGCCCTCCTTGTTTATCTTGCACAGAAGGCACATATCGACCCTCAACAAACATGGGCAACGCTCAAACAAGCAAATCTCCTCTTCTTTCTAGTAGCATTTCTCATCTATTATGCTTCATTTCCGCTTAGGGCGTTGCGTTGGCGCATTCTTTTACAAAACGTGGGTTTTACACAAGAGAATGGGATACATCTACCTTCATTCTGGAGAATTGTAGAAATTATCTATATTTCCTTCTTTGCTAACTCGATTGTACCAGCCAAACTGGGCGATCTGTATCGTGCCTACCTCCTACGACAAGAAATTAAGGTTTCTGTGTCACGGGGCGTTGGTACTGTTTTAGCAGAGAGGTTGTTGGATTTAATCGTTCTCCTGTTACTATTCATTCCGGCTATTATTATCAGTTTGCATGAGAACTTACCTTCACAGTTGCGTTTAGCATTAGAAATCACACTAGGAGCTGTTATCCTGGGTATAGCAGCTCTTTTCGTGCTACGGCAGGCGCGTGAACCTATCGCAAAACTTGTTCCTACGCGCTTTAGGGGTCAATACTACCATTTACAAGAGGGTATGCTTGGTTCATTTCGCCGGCTTCCCTTATTAACTGCTCTGACTGTAGGGGTATGGATGTGTGAGGCATTACGCTTCTTTTTCGTCGCGCTCGCATTGAGCCTCATTCCTGGCAACTTGGTGCATATTCTTGCGGCAAGTGTCTTTATTGGATTGGGTGAAGCGCTGCTCACAGTCGTTCCAGCAACAGGAGGTGGTGTTGGGTTGGTCGAAGGCGGCATGGTTGCAATGATTGCTCTGTTTTATCAAGGTGCCGACGTTGCCAACCATACGGCTGCTGCGATTGTATTGGACCGCATCATTAGTCTCGTCAGTTTGCTTGTTATCGGGTCCATTGTCTTTACTATCGCCTTCGGTCGAAAAGCTGTACGCGAAACGCGGGTAAAGCCGGAGGCACAGGACTTGACACGCACCTAAAGCTACACTATAATTTTTGCGCAAGGATAGCAAAAACTACGAGCAGTACCTCTTTTTTGATCTCGCGAACAGCACGTAAGGGGCACTCTTCCATGTGTCAGAAATGAGGATTTACGCTATGTCTGAACACTCTCAAATAGAACTCTACGTCACTGTTGGAAGCGATGCACAGAATACCTCTATCGAAACATTGCTTGCATCGGCTCCTGTGGATGCTGTCGTGGCACAAACATTGCAAGCGGTACATGTGACCCAGCCAGTTATGCTCACATTACTAATCACCGATGACGAAGGCATACGCGATATGAATAAACAATATCGTGAGCAGGACAAGCCAACCGATGTGCTCTCGTTTCCGCTTTTAGACGTGCCGCTTGTACAAGCTCCATCAGAACAATTGTGGGTGCTACCAGAAGAACAGGGATCAACAAAGCTGCAAGTACCAGCATTTGTTACACCACCGAACGCGATAACGAACCTCGGAGATGTTGTTATATCGTGGCCTACACTTGCACAGCAAGCAGCCGACGCAGGCCATACTCCTGTCTATGAGTTGCTCTATCTCCTATCACATGGCGTGTTACATCTCGTGGGATACGACGACCAGAGCGAAGCAGGCTATCAAGCGATGGTGGGCATTCAGCAATCAGTCTTGCATTCGGTGGGGCAAAAGGCGTAAGCGCAATGAGTCAACCTCCACTACCACCGATAGCCCACTCATCAAAGAGCGAGTGGGCTAAATTCATCGCAGGCTTTGGCTATGCCTTTCATGGATTATGGTACGCTCTTCGTACTCAGCGTAACGCACGTGTGCATATTGCGATTGCGACATTTGCTATTCTCGTCAGCATTTTTCTCCGTATTTCTACCGTTGAATTTGCCATGATTTTTGTGGCTATCACAGGTGTATTTGTCGCGGAAATGTTCAATACTGTGATAGAAATCTGTGTTGATTTAGCCTCTCCCACTTATCATCCACTCGCAAAAATCGCAAAGGATGTTGCAGCGGGAGCGGTTTTACTCAACGCTATGCTGTCCGTTGTGATCGGACTTTTCGTACTCGGCCCTCATGTATGGGCATTTCTCGTTCGGTATCTCTAACGCCTACACAACGTGCCTCTTTGATAAGATCAAGGTGTTGTGAATTTGCTATGAATATCTTCCTCTGTTGTTCTCTCACGCGTTGGAAGTTCTTGTTCATCCTCAAGAGCTATCATACGTCGTTTGCGATAGCTCATAGTCAAAAGCACGAGTAGCACTGCGAGCAATGCACCAATACCAATAATAATACTGCCAGTAGTCAGTAAAGTTACACTCGTATACATCTATCTATGTTTCTTTCATTATGAAAACGTTCTTTGATATATGTGTTTTGATGCACCTTGTAGTAGCATTTCTTTTCTTGACACATTCTCTGCCTAAAAGTGCTATCATCTTTGTAGAGCACATGGAAATGTTCTTTAAGCATATACCTTTTTAGGAAGCAGAAACAACAAGCTATGGCTACCACACACACAACCGTTCCTCCTGGTCCCAAAGGAGAACCTTTTATTGGCAATGCACGCGAATTCGTGCTAGAACCTTTGGCATACCTGCAACGATGCGCTCAAGAATATGGCCCGATCATGCAAATTCGATTAGGTACAACGCCGCTCTATATGATAAGTCATCCAGATTATATCGAGCATGTCCTGGTGACACACAACGATAAATATAAGAAGTCTCGCTTTACTCAGCGCAGGAAAAGTCTGTTTGGCAACGGACTCCTCTTTAGCGAGGGTGACTTTTGGCTCCGTCAACGTCGTCTGATGCAACCAACATTTCATCATAAACGCGTCGCTTCATATGGTACCGCAATGGTACAACTCTCACAACAGATGGCTACAAGTTGGCATGACGGTGAAACACTCAACGTTCATGATGCCATGATGCAGTTATCGCTAGAAATCGTCCTCAAAACGCTCTTCGATACCGAGTTAGCGGACGATGCACAAAAAATTGGTCGCGTGCTCGATATTCTGATAGATCAAGTAAGCGCGGCAGCCGTGCGCCCTATTCAGTTTCCCGACTGGTTTCCCACTTCTGGCAATCGACAATACAATGCGGCCCTTAAAGAACTTGACGCGATTATTCAGCAAATCATCAGTGAACATCGGCGACGCGATGTAGATACTGGCGACCTACTCTCTATGCTACTACGTGTCCAGGACGAAGATGGCAGTCGTATGACGGATAAGCAACTGCGCGATGAGGTCGTCAATCTCTATATAGCAGGACATGAAACAGTTGCCTTAACATTAGCATACTCATGGCTACTATTAGCTGAGAATCCCGATGTTGAGGCAAAGCTGCACGAAGAACTTGAGCAGGTGCTAACAGGTAGAACACCAACTATGGAGGATTTACCAAGCCTTCCTTATACTGAACAGGTAGTGACAGAAGCAATGCGACTCTATCCTCCGGTCTGGGGTATCTTCCGCGATTGCAAAGTTGCGGACGAAATTGGAGGCTATCCTATTACTCCTGGCACGGTTGTGCTACTCTCACCATGGGTTGTTCATCATGATACACAGTATTATGCAGAACCAGAGGCTTTCCGACCCGAACGGTGGGACAAAGCATCGAAGCAACTCATTCCGCGCTATGCCTATTTTCCCTTTGGCGGTGGGCAACGCCTCTGTATTGGCAATGTCTTTGCAATGGTAGAGGCGCGTCTTGTCTTCGCGACCCTGGCGCAGAAGTGGAGCTTTACCCGCGCGTCAGAGGAACCGCTCGAACTTGTTCCTACGATTACGATACGTCCGAAGAACGGTATTCATCTCGTCGCACACGAACGCGTATAAAAGAAAAGAGAATGCAGCGAAACAAGTTTCTTGCTGCATTCTCTTTTCTTTTATGAAAACGAATTATCGCACACGCTCAACGTATTTTCCGGTACGGGTGTCGATGCGCACTTTGTCACCAGGATTGACAAACAAAGGAACGTTCACCACCGCTCCTGACTCCAGTGTGGCAGGTTTGGTCACGTTGTTCGCGGTATCGCCACGTACTCCCGGCTCGGCACTTTCGACCTTAAGTTCCAAGAAGTTTGGTAGTTCGACGGCGATAATCTTGTCGTCATCCACAAGCATCTCTACCTCATCTTGCTCTTTAAGAAACTTAATTGCATCGCCCAACATTTCTTTCGGAATGGGCTGCTGATCGTAGGTCTCTGTATTCATGAAGACATATTCATCGCCGTCAACATACAGGAATTGCCAGTTCTGATGCTCAACACGCACCTCGTCGATATCTTCGCCAGCGCGGAAACGTTGCTCAATGACACGTCCGTTTTTGAGGTTTTTCAAATTCGTGCGGACGAACGCACGCCAGTTTCCAGGACTGACGTGATGAAATTCAGTGATGGTGTATAATTCACCGTTGTATCGTATAACCATGCCGTTACGAAAATCGGCAGTTGTTGCGCTACCCAAGGGAGTAGTCTCCTTTCGCATATCTAATTTATCTCTATTAGTAATAACACATTGTCTTTGCTTACAATTTCACAACGCGAGCATACTCTCTCGTTTTATGGTACTTTTTCAGCAACAAAGATACTTGCAGGCTGACCAAGTACAACCAGCACCACCTTTTTTGTCACACGCCAACCAGCATCACGTAAGGCCATTTCCCATAACCGATCCTCACTGGTAAGCGTTACCTGTACTCCGTCTTTCGGAAGTACACGACTAAACTCTTTGGCAAGAGCTGTATATAAGCTCGTATTTTCTTGGGGCGTACCAATCTGTTTCCCGAAGGGCAGATTGGAAATGATGCGCGTGACACTCGCGTCGTCAAGTGGCAATGATCGAGCATCCCACTGTGACCACGTAGCCTTGATGTGTGCAGCACGAGCATTGCGAGTTGCCATCTCGACAGCCTCTTCGCGAATATCACCGCCACTTGCACTTTTAAGAGGTGCTAATAATGCTCGTTCGATCACAATGGTGCCAGCACCACAAAGGGGATCAAGGACCACATCTTCAGCAGTCGGTCGTGCTAACCATGCCATTGATGCCGCAACCGTTGGACGTAATGAAGCAGGTAAGTGCTCACTTTTGTATGTGCGATGGCGCATGGATGCATCACTCACACGTAAGCCGACCAGTGCTTCACTACCACCAACCCAAATCCAAAACTCGATATCTGCGTTGTCATCGACAAGGCGCATACCACGGGGCATAATACGCCGGAGTCCATCGCTTACCGCTTGGCCCGCATCGTTTCGCCGAAAATCATGTGTGCCAACCATCTGACTCACAACACGCCATGTCTTCGGCTGTATGGCTTTATGAGCACGCCGCCATACGGAAAGCGTTGCGTTCATATCCTCGATACTCGACATAGCACTATGAAACACACGCACGGCATCACGCCCACGTCCCAGTCCTGTAATATGCTTAATCGTGATAAAGATATCTTCGGTGGTTCGTAGTTGTAACAAATCATCAGGCGGTGTAGCTGTGCGAAAAAGCGCGATGCCACGTGCAAACTTGACCAGTTCGGCATCTGGCATCTTTGCACGAATCTCGCTAAATGCCAGTGTCTCCAACCCCGGCATCGTCATAGCATAAAAAGAACGTAACATTCCTACTACTTCTCTCGCACCTCTCATGATAGAGAGGGCAAGATAACATGAAAATGAGCGCACAATCCACCTATCATGCGGAAAGGCGCACAGATACAACACTCTATTTGAATACTAGTGTATCATGTCCAGGCAAGTGTTACGAGTTGCATGTGAACTATGCCAGCATTTTTGTCAGCACCTCTGTATCCTCTGGAAACTTTGCCAGGCGCTTCTTTTTCAAGTTTTCACGAAGAATCCAGGTGATATCAGCATCATTCCAGGAGGCACACTCACGCATTAAGGCGAAACCTTGCTCAGGAAGAACTACCGTTACAACGCTTACCGTGTAGCCAAGCGTGCGGCGGAGCGTGCGTAAGTCCTCTGTCTTACGATCTAGCTTAGGGGCATCACGCAGACGTTCCAGCACAATACGTTGTAACGCGAACGCAGTCTCTAGTACGTCTTGATTGTACAAAAGAGGAGGCTCCGCGACTGCTGCAATTGCAGCCCTTTGTTGCAAGTAATTACCATTCATGGCAAGTTTTGTAAGCCGAAGCAACGTATCGTGAGGCACGGTACTGAGTAAATGCTGAAATGCAAGCGCAACCGCTTCACGTATACGCCATTGTACGCTAGTCGCATAATGCTCAAGCATCTCATAGCTTTCTTCGCGCCAGGGAGCATAGGCAGCGGCACATGTTCCAAAGGCAATAATACCGCATAGCATCACAAATTCTTCAGGCGTATTGCTGGCAATCTTCTTACGATCACCGTTCGCGAACTGAGTGATAAGTGTGCGCACGTTTTCGTGATAATTTGGAACAGAGGAGGCAAGGAGCGCACCGACATCGTTTGCTAATTCCAGGTTTGCGCGTGGCCCCGGCAAACGACTGTGATCACGCAGGTAAAACTCCAGAGGGCGTGAATTACCCGTTAAAGCCCTTTCCACCAGGGATAAGAGAGTGTCATGCACGTCAACACATCCTTGCATCAAAAATAACTAGAGGGACGGCAGCCATCAATGTAGTAAGCACATCACGGTCTTACTGCAACGTCTACAATTTTATCACATGTACACCTTAATTTCAGACAGTCCAATTTCCAGACTTACCAGATGCTTTCTCCAACATAAACAGGACCTTTTTCAAAACTGTTTCTTCCTCGCTTCCCTTTTTCTGATAAAAAGAGCATAAACCCCATTTCGTCACTTCTCTCTGGATTTTGTGGATATCCGACAAGTGTAACCAAGTGTTCCATGCGTTCAAACCCTACTCGTTCGTAAAATCCTTTAAGGGTTGAATGAAAGAGTACAATGTCTGCATCTTCACACTGCTCAATGTAATCTTTCGCTGATTGAACGAGTTGCAGCCCATATCCCTTTTTCCGAAAGGCTGGATACGTGAATACTCCGCTTAATGCATAGGTTTTGTACTCTTCCCCTGCATGATGAAGCATATCCCAAACAACTTCTAAACGACTAATCAGAACTCCCTCTTCTTCAAGCAGTAAAGTAACTGGATGCAGTCCTGGCTTAGATGTCCAATCTCTCAATCGGCGTTCTCCAGAAAACAACTCAGGCCATTCTATCCGCACAAATGAAAGGATTTGGCATTTGAAGTTCTCCGGTACGTTCTGACTTTCAAATAAATGTTGCTTTATCATACGAGTTCGTCCTCAATAAATTTCTGGATGAGGGTATTGACGAGATCGGCGTGATTGTACATCATTATATAGCAAGTGAGAGAACGGCTTCTGCAAACTCGAAAGGGGCCTCTTGTGGAAGATTATGCCCGACGCCAGCGAGGACGCGGTGTTGGAATGGTCCTGTAAAATGGGATGCGACACTCTCTAGGGATGTTGGCGGATCGACACCATCATCCTTCCCCTGTAATACAATGCTTGGCACAGTGATGTGGGGCTGGGCAGCGAGATAGCCTTCAATCGTGTCTAACGTTGGGTCTCCTGCGACGTTTCCCAAACGGTGACGGTACGAGTGGATGACCACATCGACAAAATCCGGGTTGTCGAAAGCAGCGGCGGTGCGAGCGAATGTTGTGTCATCAAACGACCATGTTGGTGAAAAAAGCTGCCAAATCAGGCGGCATAGGGACTGTCGATTGATGTTGAGGCCAGCGCGTCCGCGCTCCGTGTTGAAGTAGTATACATACCAGGAGCGGTGTTCCTGTTCGGGTGCGACGGGCGTTCCTCCATTTGCAATATTTTGAATGTTGTAGCCTGTCCCACAACTAACCAATCCGCGCACCCGATCAGGCCAAAGAGCAGCCACGACGCAAGCGGCCCGACCACCCCAATCATAGCCAGCGAGCACCGCGCTTGGAATCGCCAGGGCATCCATCAAGGCCAGCACATCTACTCCGAGTGCCGCTTGCTGCCCGGAGCGAGGCATATCGGTCGCCAGGAATCGTGTAGGACCGTAACCGCGAAGGAATGGTATGATGCAACGCCGACCAGCCGCAGCCAAGTGCTCTGCCGCGGCATCGTAGGCATGCACATCATAGGGAAATCCATGCAGCAGGATGATGGGAACACCATCCGGTGGCCCTACTTCAACATAAGCGACATCGAGAACACCCGCAACAACTCTCTTCATGTAGTTTTCCTCGATAAAAACAACTCATCACACGGAGTCATTCTACCACGCCTCACCAATTTACGAGGAAGGTGCATCCGAGAAAAACTCAGATAATCAGTCAATATGTCCTGAGTGATGCCCTCAAATAAAGCATTGAATGTTGTATTCAGCGTGACGTAATTCTATACATTTGTCAACTGTTACTTACCCTAAAATGCAAGAAAACTAGCATTTACGCTATAGCTCACTTTGACGTTAACGTTAACCTTGTGGTATACTTACTATATACATTTCTGAGAAGAATTTCACTTCAATGAGGAAAACACAATGTTTGTCACTAATAACTATTCATCGCTTACTCCTCAGAACGAGCAACATAGACAAGAAGAACAGTTACTCTATACCATTGAGCAAGTTGCGACACGCACAAGCATGACCAAGCGTACATTGCGCTACTACGAGGAGGTAGGAATTTTCTCTCCTACAGGGCGTACTGAAGGCAATTATCGACGCTATAGTGAAGAGGATGTGCAACGCCTAGAACGAATTAAAGAGCTGCGTGACCTCCTCGGCTTTTCGCTCACTGATATCCGAGAGCTTATGCTTGCAGAAGAAGAGCGCGATTCGATTAAGGTTGCCTATCAACAGGAAACAGAGGCATTCGCAAAGATTGCACAATTGGATCGCGCCGATGCATTAATTCGTGGACAGCTTGTTCTTATTGAGGAAAAGCTTACTGCATTAGAGCAAATGCGTACATCACTTTATACAAAACTAGAGAGCCACGAGCAAAAACGCGTGACGCTTCAACATGAAGAATAAATTATAGTATACATTTTAAAACCTAGAATGGGGACCTTATCTATGGCAACACTCTCAACTAAAACAGCATCCTCTTCGATTGCAGAGGTAGCACATCCACGAGGATTTCTTCGTACTTTCAGTGCATTACAACACCGCAACTTCCGCCTTTTCTGGTTTGGTCAAATGATCTCGTTGATCGGCACATGGATGCAGGTAACGGGGCAGGCATGGTTTGTTTTACAACTCACTCATAGCGCGTGGTGGTTAGGACTTGTTGGTGCATTACAATTCTTGCCGGTCATGCTATTCTCGCTGTTCGGTGGTGTCGTTGCGGACCGATTACCTAAAAGAAGACTACTGCTTTTTACGCAATCATTTGCCACTGCACAAGCTATTCTACTCTGGCTCCTTGTCTTCACGGGTACGATACAACTCTGGCATATTCTTGTGCTTGCCCTGATGTTGGGTGCGACGAATGCGCTTGACATGCCTACACGTCAGGCGTTTGTCGTAGAGATGGTGGGACGCGAAGAACTCCCCAATGCGGTTGCACTCAACTCATCGCTGTTCAATATGGCACGCAT
The DNA here is from genome assembly GCA_964248005.1 of uncultured Ktedonobacteraceae bacterium. Classification (GTDB taxonomy): domain Bacteria; phylum Chloroflexota; class Ktedonobacteria; order Ktedonobacterales; family Ktedonobacteraceae; genus JBBQVS01. The sequence continues at coordinate 24,684 of CAXTWV010000029.1, forward strand.
TCTTGGCCCAGGTCTTGGTGGCTTACTGATTGCATGGCTTGGCGTTACACCGCTTTTCTTGCTGAATGCCATTAGCTTTATTCCAGTTCTGATCGGCTTAGCCTTGATTGATACCAGCAAGCTTCATTTCCATGCAAAACCTGTTGTGGCTGGTACGACAATACAAAAACAAAGCACGATGCAAAGTCTACGTGAGGGACTCGCGTATATTGCGAAGACACCTTCGGTCCTGCTCATTATCGTAGTCATTGGTGCAGTTTCACTCTTCGGTATCAACTTCAACGTTGTCTTGCCTTTGTTCGCAACTGATGTATTGCACGCCGGAGCTGTCGGATTCGGTCTGATTTCGTCGGCACTCGGCTTTGGAGCACTCGTTTCTGCACTGTGGCTAGCATGGGGCAACAAGAGGCCAAATATTCAACATATGCTTGTCGGCGCGATTGTCTTTAGTGTACTTGAAGCAATTTTTGCCCTTTCACAACTCTATGTGTTGTCACTTGTCTTAATAGCGGTGGTTGGCTTCGCTCAAATCACCTTTTCGGCAACGGCGAACACGACATTGCAAACCGTGACACCAGATCATTTGCGTGGTAGAGTAATGAGTGTGTATATGTTAGTCTTCGCAGGAAGCGTGCCGTTAGGCAATCTTTTCACAGGTGGATTAGCGCATTTGTACGGAGCACCGATTGCGTTATTAGCTGGTGCAGGACTGAGTTTTATTGCCGCTGTAGCAGGCTGGATACTACGTTCACCTGCTGAGAAGAGTTATGCTCAATCATCACGAGAAGCTGAACAAGAAGCCAATGTATTACAACATGCAGCAAGCGCAGACTAGCCGCTTCTCCTGGAGCATTTCACCGATTGTTGTTGCCGATCAGCAACAGCATATCGAACAGAGTGAAGCGTTGTTCGCACAGTTAGAGGCACAGCCAACAATATATTGGTCGCTTGCGAAACCAACGGGGCTTGTGCTAGGCTTCTCGCAAAAGCATGATATACTTAATCCAGTAGCATTACAGGATGGGCAAGCAATACCCATCTATCATCGACGGGCAGGGGGTACGGCAGTTCTTGTCGGGCCACACCTGCTCAGTCTTGATGTTTTCTTACCAGCAGGGCATCCACTTAGTCTTGCGGATGTGGTAGAGTCATATCGCTGGTTTGGTGAAGTATGGGTTGCGGCCCTACAAGCAGTTGGAGTTCAAACACGCATCGTTTCTATCGAAGAGGCACACGCGCAACGTGCATTGCTCAAACAGCCATCCACACACAACTACGAGAGCTTGATGCATCGTGCTTGTTACGGTACACTTTCACCTTATGAAGTGGTCGTGGGTCAGCGTAAAGTCGTGGGGCTTGACATGATTCGTCGGCGTGCTGGAACGCTGCTACAAGCCGGTGTGCTTTTGCATTGGGATACCGAACTTCTGGCGTATTTGCTTGGTCACACTCAAGAGGAACAAGACCTGCTACGTTCAGGTTTGCTCGACCGTGCCGTAGGAGTAGATACGCTTGCGGGACGCTTTATTCTAGCCGAGGAAATTAGGGAAGCATTTGAGCATACATTGCTGTTACTCTAAGTAGACAACGTAATTAATGCTGTTTAACAAAATAGTACGGATACCTGTAGGGACCGATGTATCAGGTTCTCGTTGGCGTCTCGACTGCTGACAAGGACGTGATAATGCACATTAACTATATAAAACTGGTAATAGGACGATCCCGTTGAACACGCACGTAGACAACCGTCAAACGCCTCTGCTTCGTGCCTATTACCAAGTTTATTAGTTAATGTCCATCATCAGTCCCTAATGAACGTTGACAACCGAAAACGGGAATCCTCTCGGTAGGGGCAGCAATTCATTGCGCCCAA
>CAXTWV010000030.1:0-12431 GCA_964248005.1 uncultured Ktedonobacteraceae bacterium
CGTCCTCGTCGGCAATCGAAAAGGCCAAAAGGACGTGATACATCGGTCCCTACAGGCAGCATATCCTGATTGAATTGTTAAATCTTATAATCGGTCCCTACAGCTATCCGTACCAATTTGGTAAACCGCATAATTGGTGCATCCAGTCCGTGACAAGGGACGCGCACATTGCTTCGCTCGTGCTGAGGACGCGATAAATCGGTCCCTACAATCGACATATCTACACTGTCTTGCGTGATTCTTCTAGCACAGGAACCTTAGCAACCTCTTGCGGTTGAACCGTCTGATCCACTGTAATATTTGAGGCAAGAGCGATGCCTTGTTTGCGAGCCAGGAACTCTAGTTTACTGACCATATTTTCAATGACATGATCCCACAAGAACTGATGTGCTGTCTGGCGTCCTGCATGACGGATGCGCTTCTGCTCCTCTGGATGGCGTTGCAAGTACAGAAGATAGCCGACGATTTCGTCTGGGTCCTCGGTCTCTGTGACGAGTGCGTTCTCTAGCGAGATTGCATAATCCTCACCAGTGCTGCCGGTGACTGCGAGGCCCTGTGCCGCCATGACTTCAAGTGCCACGAGGCCAAACGGCTCATGCCCACTATTGGCAAGTGTCGCGTCCGCCGCAGCGTAGGTGGTACGCACAAATTCTTCGGGCAAGAAGAAACGCAGGTTATAAATGTCAGATGCACCCGCGTTTTCTATGGCCTCAAAGCACTCATTCAGGCTGGGACGCTTTGCCACAACGTCCGTGATGCTTAAACCCAATTGGTAGGCGCGTTGCAGAACTTCGGCCCCATGTGGCTCGATACCCCCGCGCACAAACAGCGTGACGGGATGCCCACTATGCTTGAGACGTGCTACAGCTTCGATTGCCATCAGCCAACGTTTATCAGGGTCGAAGCGTCCAATCTTGAAGAGGAAGAGACGATTGGGATCGCCACGCTGAGCGATGCTGCGCAGACGTTGCGTATGACCATAATCTACAGCGGCAAGGTGGCGTGTTGGAATGCCATTTGGAATGACAAGTGGGTTGACGCCAAGTTCCCACATCTTGTGCTTCATATACTTGCTTACCGTGCAAAGCGTGGTGACAAAGTTGAGACGACCCCAGTTGACGCGATGAAGCGACATCAAACTGTTCAAGTTCCACAGCAAGAGTGCTTTTTGACGCACACCGTACCAGTGGAGCAGATCGGAGACGCGACACATCACCTCGGCAGTATGCCAGTCCTCGCCCATTATGACAACTGTCTTACCCTCGGCTACGGCAGGGAGCATAATTTCGTTATATATGAAATAGGGAACACTCTCATTATAATCATAGAGTTTGGCTTCTTCGCCCTCGTATACGCCATTGGGATAATATTTACTGATCCATTGTGACCAACGATGTAGTGTCAAATGTCCATTTATACGCACTTCGGTCGAAGGTTTAAAGGGATCACCAATATAGATCAGGTGGGTGGTATAGCCTTGTGTCGCGAGTGCTTCGCTGAGTTCGGTAACGCGTGTGCCTAGGCCACCTGCGGTTGAATAGACATCTGGCCCCTCAAAGCAGAGCAGAACAAATTGTGTGTTCTGTGGCGTTATCGCTCCATCTACTGTCGTCGTCATAGCACAATCATCCTCGTTTTTTTTCGATGTCAATAGTCCTGTCTTGTGTACGAGTTTCAGGCTCCTATCGCATACATCCTGCATACAGTATAGCACGCGATATAACAGAATACAGTAAATTAACACAACAATGCGGGAGCGCAATACATTGCGCTCCTGCATTGTTGTGTTAATTTACTATTATTACTACATCATCTACGAAGAAGTCGGATGGTTGATCTTGGCTTGTCGAGGTCGTAGCGTGGAAGAGGAGCGAGACCTGTTTGCCCCTGAAAGCCGAAAGGATGCCAGTTACGTCATAGGACTTCTGTACCCATGTGTTAGTTGCGTCGGTGTTATAGCTTTGTTGTAACGTATGAGCTTGCGTACCATTTGGGTTTTGCAGTTTCATGCTGAATGTATCCACATGCTGAGCAGTTGTCTTGTTGGTGTCGGAATACCACCAATAAGTAAGCGTTATCTTTGTAAAGCTCGTAGGAACGGTGAGTGCCTGTGAGATAGAGTCGTCACAACCGCTGTAGCCACAAAGATATGCGCTATACTGACCACCATGAGGATTAGAGGGATCAACGATTTCATTGCCTTGCGCTGATTGCTCCTGCCAGGGGTTTGCGGCCCCTGTCTCGAAATCGCCATTTTGGATAAGTGATGGTATTTGCGTGGGTGATGGCGTTGGCAATGGTGTATCGGTTGGAGTAATAGTTGGACTTGGTGTCACTACTGGTGTATCGGTGGGCGGCACATCACCACCACCTGCCGCTGGTGAGGTAAGGTCACGCGCGATATTATAGAGGTCGGGTGAACCAATGCCACTCGCGAGATCATAGCCAGAAGTAGCAGGGAAGAACAGGTTGTTGCCTGTCGTGACATCATGAAAAGCGGGATATTGTTGCTGAGTGTTGAAGAGATGATAGAGCGTAGGATTGGCATGTCCAATAACGCCCATGTTATGTGTCTTGAGATATTGATTGACCAGTAGCAGACTACTTGCCCAGAATGGTGCCGGTCCACTGGTACCACCAGTCGTCAACCAGCCTGTTGAAGGACAACCTGCATTCATCACCGTACAATAGACGCTATAGCCCGGCTTGGGATCGCCTGCCGCTGTAATGTCGGGCACTTCACGATAGCCATTGCTATACTTATTTTGCACTCCTGGGCCAGTTTGCCAGGATGGAATACGAAACTGTGTGCTGAGACCACCACCACTGCCCGACCCTTTGGGACCATGCTGTACCTGTGTCGAGTCAGACCAGACAGACTCACTCCCGTAGGAGCTATTGTTCGTTTGCAGATGTGTCGCGCCAACGCCAGTGACATAGGGATCGTCGGCTGGCGAATCCACATTGAGATTGGTATCCTGGCAGTCATATGCACCTGCATCACCGGAGGCGGCGATAAATGAGATACCTTGTGCGGCACCTTGTTTGAAGATGGTATCCAACGTTTGCAATTCGGCACTGCCAGAACTGTTTTCGCATAAGCCCCAGCTCGTCGAGGCGATTTGTACCTTGTTCTCGGTCACAATCTTGTTATAAGTATCATTCAAACCTGGGGTTGTATTGGGACCTTCATAGATAATCTGGTTGGCACGTGGTGCGATTCCGCCTGCGACCTCGATATCAAGTTCAGTCTCGACTGCGCTCGAACCTGCATTACCATTGAAGCCATCGACAAGCACATTCGTGATATTTGGCGGAGTGATACCATAATTTTGAAAGTATGCATTGACATCGCTCGCCTGATAACCATCTAACTCAAACAGGCCGATGGTCTGGTTATTGCCGAGAATGCCGCTATTTTGCAGCGGTGTCACATTATAGGCATTTGCAAGGTCTTTTGGTCCAAGCCCGCCCACGGGACCGCTCTGTGTAGCATGTAATGCGCGATGATAGGACGGGTGGTATTGTGTACTATTATCCAGACCACTAATAGAGGTGATAAGCGAACTGATTGATGTGGGTACACTTGGTGGTTCATCATTGGCAAAGAACATATTGTTGCCCAGACGATAGGTATTCATTTGTACATGAAAGCTTTGCTGCACTTGCCTTACTGAAGCGGTAGCGTCAATGATAAGATTATTGGATGCGATATTGGTAATAGTGAAGCCTTGATTTTGCAGATAGGTTGTCACTTGTTGCACTTGATCGGAAGTGGGCGCGAATAGTTGTGTGAATTGATCGGGTGTCAAATAGTCATGATAGGTTGGAGATTGTGGGTCATAGAGCGCACTCAAAAAGCTGTCGATATCAGTTCCACTGCGCAATTGTAATCCAATTGCCAGTTGTACTTGCTGATTCGTATCCTCTGGCTGAAGCACCTGTGCCTGTTGCAGGAATGGAACCGTTTGTGCATTCAGCCTGACATTGCTTGTATTAGCACGAACGCGTGCCACTTGCACAACGGCGGCACTTGTCGTGACAAGCACACAGGCAGTCACAAACACTATAAGACTTCGTACAAGGTTTCGTTGCATAGTCTATACCTTCCCCAGGTAGGGACCGATTTATCGCGTCCTCGTCGGTATCTCAGTTGCCAAGAGGACGCGATGAATCGGTCCCTACCTACACAGAATGGACAATCATGGATGAATGATTGTCCTGGAAATGATGGGATACTTTTAAGGTATCCATGCTGGAATGAACGGTACCTCATCCTCTGTTTTGTGGTACACAACGAAAAACAGTACTTTTGGCATAAAAATGTATACAGGGCCGCTGCAGCGGCCCTGTATACATTTTTATGCTGCTTTCTCAATGTCCAGGCGTCTTTCCAGGGGTAGGCGTTGTACCAACGGTCGGAGTTATGCCTGGTGTCGGCGTTGGTGGTACCGTAGTTGGTGTTGGTGGTACTGTAGTTGGTGTTGGCGGTACCGTAGTTGGTGTTGGCTTTGGAGTCGCGGTCGGAGCGATTGTTGGTGTTGTTCCAGGCGTTACGACAGGCGTTCCTGCGACACACACAGTGCAGTTCCACACGTATATCTGTATATTTGTGTTTTTTGAGGCAGGTGTACCTGCATCAGGATTTGTCTTTTGTACAATATTCTGACCAACGCTTGGATTAGAGCCAATGTTGAATGCTGTATGAGTTGTAAAGCCAGCATTGTCTAGCTTAGCCTCAGCATCCGTAAGTGACGAGTTCGCAATGCCAGTTGGAATTGTTACCGTTGGTACAGCAGTCGCAGAAGGTGTTGTCATATTGATACTAATTGTACTACCCTTTGCAGCCGTGGTATTTGCCTCTGGTGCTTGAGTACCAACAACGTTACCATCTTTAGAAGAGCCACCAACAACATTCAATATAAAACCATCGTGCTTTGCTAATGCATCTGCATTCTTATAACTCATGCCTCTCAAATCCGGTACAACTACACTACCCGGAACAACAGGTGTTGCAGTCGCCGTGTTCGTATCGCCAGTGTTGAACCCAGGTATAAAGTGTAGTTGAGCAGCAAGGAAGATGCTGAAGCCAAGCAGCAATAACGTTGCTAGCAGAATGAGCACGGTAATGATGGTGGCGAAGCGCGATTCTTTTTGTTCTTGTTGCACCACGCCTGAACGCGGGACGGTGCCACGCTGGAATGGGCGCGTGGACCCTGCATCGGGCGGCGCGTAATAGGGTGCAGCAGGTTGTTGATTGAAGCTGGATGGCGAACCGTTCTGACTAAAGCCTGGGAGGGAGTTCCCACGCCCATTGTTCGCGATGTATGTTTGTTGGTCGGGAAGAGGTGGAGCACCTACCATCTCGCCTGCACTATTCGCTATTGTGGCACCATTCGCAATGTATTCTTGCGATGCACCAAGTTGACCGTTTTGTGTGTGCGGAGCGATGACGTTGTTAGGTGAGGATGTGCCTTTGAGTGCGATTGGTTGTGGCTCATTGTTAATACGTGAACCATTGTTCGAGGGACGTTGCGGCACGGTGTTGAACGCGGAGGCACTTGCGGCAGTTTTGAGACCACCCGAACTGAGCTTCGAGGGCAGTTGTTCGCCCATCTCTTCTTCACCCAGCACTTCGAGCGCACGTGCTAGTGTGCTGCCATCACGATAGCGCATCTCCGGCACTTTTTCCAGGCAGCGCATGATGATGTCTTCAAGCACCTGCGGAATGTTCGGGTTATACTGTGTTGGAGGAATTGGCGCATCCTGAATGTGCTGCATCGCAACGGCAACAGGTGTGTCACCATCAAATGGTGTACGCCCTGTCAGCATTTCGTACATCACGATGCCAAGCGCGTACACGTCTGCTGCCGGACTGACGATCTCGCCTTGCGCCTGCTCTGGTGCATAGTATTGGACGGTTCCAAGTGTCATACCGGTAGTGGTGAGCCGTTCAGCATTGATATCTTTGTAGACGCTGGCAATGCCGAAGTCGGTCAGCTTGATCGAGCCGTCACGCCCAACCAGGACATTTTGCGGCTTTACGTCGCGATGTACAATGCCTCGACGGTGCGCGGCTCCCAGACCAAGAGCGACATCATGCGCGATGATGATAGCACGATCAATGGCGAGAACGCCACGTGAACGCAAATAACGACGCAGGTCCGCGCCCTCGATGAGTTCCATGACAATAAAATAGCTGCCATCACTCTGCCCATAGTCATAGACCTGCACGATGTTGGGGTGTTGCAACGCAGATGCCGCTTTTGCCTCGCGCTGAAAACGCTGCACAAACTTTGGGTCAGTGCTATAGACTTCGCGCAACACCTTAATAGCAACGGTCCGTTCCATGCGCATATCACGCCCACGATAAATCGTTGCCATACCCCCACGCCCTATGGGTTCTTGTAATTGATATCGCTCACCCAAAACTTCGTTTTGCATAGCTCTCCGCACTGTACCAATGTTCGTACCACTCTAACACGTCAAGGCACGAATCATTCCTGCTACGAACACAAGGCGTAGGTCGATGGCATGCTGTCGTCGCTTACGTCCTTCCTGACAAGGGACCCGCCGATAAGTAGTTTTGTTCTCTATTTGCGTTCCTATTTTACTCTATCTTGCAACATAATGGAACACCTTTACCCAAATTGGTAGGGTCTGGCGCGTTTTTGATAAAATCATCTGAATATTGTAGGAACCGATTTATCACGTCCTTGTGCCGAACCAACCGCCAGCGAGGACACGATAAATCGGTCCCTACAGGCGACGTATCTTAAATCACATCTCTTATAATGAAGACGTAGGAAACTGTGTGGTACCCAATGTACGTACATCGCCTGCTCGCCGTGTGATGTGTAGGGCATCCATGTGTTCCAGAAGTGGCAAGATATACTTGCGGCTCGCGCCCAATATGTCACGTGCCTCCGCCACCGTCATTGTTGTGTGTATGCGTAGGTAGTCTACTAACAATGTTAACGCTTGTATGTATGTTTCTTGGAGAAAGAGCACACCTTCGCCCAACTTCACGAGTCGCCCTTGCTCTATCAATGCGGCTATAACTTCGGTGCTTGCTAACGTGTCCGCTTCATTCCGCACTGGTGGCGTATACGGGTTTTCGGCGAATGCATGCAGCACCCGCTCAACCTGACGCTGCTGTGTTAGTGTAAAACGTGGCGTAAAGCCAGGTAGACGTATAAGTCCACTCCCAGAGCGTCCTGTATCAGCAACTACCTCTAACACCCCCTCACTCTGAAGTTGTGCAAATACCTCGTTCGCCATTTTTGGCGCGAGATGTAGACGTGACCGCCACTCTTCCTTTGAAAGTCCACTCCGTAGTGGGTATTGCTGATGCTGCTCCTCAACCAACCGAACCGCCTCTTCTACCAATAATTCCCAGATGTGTTGCGCGAACCAGGAAGTACCAACCTGTTTCACTCTTCCTGCTGATAACAACGTCTCTAGTATCTGGAACGTCACATCCACCGCTAAATTACTCTGCTTCGCGATATCAGTCAGTTCATAGCCTACGAGTCCTTGTTTTGTCCCTGCTACCTTTGTAGACGCTTTTGGAGTGCCAGAAATCGCGCGGACATTGCGCCGATCAAGCGCGGCTAGCACGAGTTCTTCTGGTGTCCCTTGCGAGAGGCGTTCCAATGCGCTCACAACCTGTGTCTGAAAACGTTTATGGTAGCGGGGTGCTACATCCACTACTTCGCCACCACCAATGGTCATGCTTGGCGAAGGGATACGCAGAATAAAGCGATCACGTCGCGCTAGCACGGCGGGAGCGTTCAGACGAAGTTGGACCCACGCGCTTTTGCCAGGTTGGAGTTCTTCGACATCAAGTAAACGCACCTTCGCGGGTATCTCCTGTGATTCTACATAGAGGTCAATCTGCGTGTTATGAGTGAGTGGTCTTGGCGCGTCAGCGAGCAGGTCAATGCGTGCGTCAAATAGAAGCGTTGTGCTTACCTGTCCTGGCAGCACGACGACGTTTCCACGTGTTAGGTCGGAGCGTGGAACGTTGGCAAGGTTCATGGCGACACGGCTCCCCGGTTGTGCTTGCTCGACCTGCCGTTTATGTGTTTGCAGCGTGCGGATACGTGTATGTAGCCCCTGTGGGAGTATCTCGACCTCTTGTCCAACTTTGAAGCCGCCATCGAGGAGTGTACCTGTGACCACAGTCCCAAAGCCTGTCATGCTAAACACGCGGTCAATTGGCAAGCGTGGACGCGCGATATTCTGTCGCTCCTGTGATACATCCAGCACACGGTCAAGTTCCGCCAGGAGTTCTGGTATGCCTTGCTTTGTATATGCTGATACGGGAAGAATCGCGGCCTCGGCAAGCGTGGTCGGTTTGAGGTGTTCAGTGATCTCTTCGCGTACCAATGCAAGCCATTCTTCATCCACCAGGTCAGCTTTTGTGAGCGCGACCACACCACGTTGCACGTGTAGCAGGTCAAGAATGGCAAGATGTTCACGTGTTTGTGGCATTACACCTTCATCAGCAGCGACAACGAGTAGAGCCGCGTCAATACCCCCGACGCCCGCCAACATGTTCTTTATAAAGCTTTCATGCCCCGGCACATCGACAATACTTACCTCGCGTCCACTTGGGAGTGTCAGCCACGCGAAGCCCAGATCAATCGTCATGCCGCGCTCTTTTTCCTCCGCCAAACGGTCCGGGTCGATGCCCGTCAACACCTTCACCAGCGTCGATTTGCCATGATCGACATGGCCCGCCGTTCCGATACAACTCATTGTATGCGCTCTCTTGTCTAAGGGAATGTAGGGACCGACTCATCGCGTCCTTCTAACAATCAAGACGCCAAGAGGACGCGATTAATCGGTCCCTACTGAATTTTGACGACCGAAGACGGCAATGGCGGTAGGGGCACAATTCATTGCGCCCAACGATGGGGTTGGTGGGGCAAACGTCCCCACAACGCCTCTTGCGCCAACGTGAACCCCTTCCCCGCCCATCTTTGGGCGCAATGAATTGTGCCCCTACCGGTATGAATTCCTGCAATTGGGTTGTCAAAATTCATCAGGTGACTATCCTGATTATTTGTCAAACCCCATTATCCCCACAGTATACCATGTATCAATGCGTTTCGATTTGCGTGCTCTGTATACTACTAATGGATGGGGAATGCAGAAGACAACTGGCACAATTATTTCTTGTCTGAACACATGCCTATCCAACATTGTCGTAGAACATTGTCAATGAAAAAAGAGACAATCAAGAAGGAGTACTTAGTTATGGGCCAAATTCACGTAAATACAGACCTTATGCGCAACCTCGGCATCATCTTCATTAACCTGAATGAGCAGATTGCGAATCAACTTGAGCCACAAATCGCTCATGCCGCCGCTCAGCTTGAGAGTGATTGGGTTGGTGTTAGCTATCAACACTTCAACGAAGTCTTGGTGCAGTGGCGTGCGACCATTGCTCAACTCACCGCCCACGGTGAAGAGCTTGGTCAGCATCTTGAGCACACTGCTCAGCTCTTTGAGCAAGCTGATAACAGCCTCGTCGGATAAGTTTTCGCAACAAGCAATAGAAAAGCGGGGTACCTACATAGGTATCCCGCTTTTCTATTGCTAATCCGCAACTTTGTCAAACGCGCAGGTATATGCGTCCATACTTACGCAAGAGAAGCAGCTTGTAGTTGTACACTACTTGGACTGCCAAACGTGTTTTGTAAGGTAAAGTTGACGGTCAAGGTCTGACCGTTGGAAGCAGCATGATAGGTGAGTGTATACAAGCCATTGACGGTCGATGATGAATTGTTTAGCGAGACATCAGCATATTGCGAGGCACTGTTATCGCTTAATGTAGCAGTGAACTTGCCTTGCGCTTTATGTATACCTACGTAGACATAGAGTGTTCTTGTCGTTGTATCGGCTGGAACAGTAATACTAAACCCATTCGTTGGTGTGCCAATAATAGCAATACTGGTGGGCGTTTTCAGTGTGTTTGTCGTTGGTGTACCATCGCTCCATCCTACATTATCTTTGTTACCAGTAAACTGACTTACAGCATCTGGACCGATCTCGACATAGTTACTAATCTTCTGCGTCACGTTCGCTTTGTGATTGAACGATGTAGCATCGGTCAAACCCCACTGTGCCCAGTCGGTCTTGCCTTGTTTGGTCAGATTAGCGGTACTGGTGGGCGTAGAGAATGTGCCCGTCAATGTTCCACCACTCCCTGTTGGTAGGAGACCAAAGATGGTTAAGCTGCTCTGAGTGCCTACGAAGACCTCTCCATTTGCGACTGTTGGTACCGTGAACTTTGTGTATCCATTCGCCAGACCGTCGCGTGAGATATTCAATGAACTGCTATATAACTCAGTTGAGAGGTTCGTAGCATCATATGCACGTAGAGCACCTGAACCACTAGGGTTACAATGGTCTGTAGTGCAACTGGCAGGAGGTGAGATTGCCCACATAATACCCGTGCCTGGAGTAGAGCCATTGCTTGAGACGACAGTATTGCCACCAGGATAAGAGAACAATTCAGGCGTTTCTGAGATATAGGATGTGGAAAGAAGCCCGTTGCTGAGTTGAAATGCTTTAATATGGTCGGTGGTTCCAACCTCATAAACGTACTGATTGGTACCATCGCTCCAATAAGACGGAGAGCTGAAGGTGCCACCTGCAAGCGTTTGTGGTGGAAGTTCCTGCACGATCTTATCTACATTCGACAGGTTTTGGTTGGCACATGGATTGGCGATATTTGTGAACTTACCCATGTTTGTACGGTCGATCAGGTAGATGCGACCTTCTTTCCCACCACCTAGGAGTAAGCTGGTATGAGTTGTGCCTGTTTGTGGTGGTAGCAGAATTGCTCCTCCAACGAGGTCATGATTGGTCGCTTGTAGACAGGCTTCATTAAATGGCGTGAAGTAGTCGGCTATTTGCAAGCCGCCAGCAGTACTTAACTTGACAACGCTATCTGATACATCGTTACTACCATTAAAGATATCAGCATCACCATTGCCCGCCTCAAAGTAGATCGAGCCATCAGAAGGGTCAGCAGAGAGACCCGTTCCCGCTTGCCAGATGCCGCCTTCGCTGCCACTGGGTGTAGAACTGAAAGCAGTTGTTTGTTTTAGTGTTGTCTTATCATACCCAAGAATCCAGCCATGATAGGGATCGGTATCCCCAAACGCTCCGAAAGCAATATAGACGATTCCGTTAAACAGGAGTAGACCTGCACGCTGATTCGCCGTTTGAGTACGGAAGTGAACAACTCCATTCATACTGTCTGTTCCAACTCCCGGCACACTCGCGGTAATCACAACGGGGCTATTGGGTTTGTCGAGTCCGGTAGTGATATCAAGCGCATGAAGACGCTCTACGTAGGTCCCGTTTTCTTTTGTCATCGCGACCACATACATTGTGTTTGTGCTTGTGTCAATAACCGGCGTGCTTGTGATGGACACCTCTGGCTTAATATCAAAGCTGGGATATTTGTGATAGAGGTCAGCCGAGGGTACGCTGGTTATACCAGCAGTGGGGTTGATAAAGCTATCATGCCAGAGTGGAGCGATAGCAAGTGTTTGATCCGCGTCAAACGCATATACACTTCCATGCTCGGTCGCCACATAGACAACATTGTATGTCGCGGAACCAATGGTCACATTTGGTACAAACAGTGGTTGTGCATACACTTGACCATCAACAGGGTACGAGACACGGAGGCCAAATTGCGTAGGATTAACATTCGTGGTATTTAAAATAGTCTCATTAGAATAGTTGCCATCACGCGCAATATCAGCTTTAGAAGTAGTCATCGCAGTGTTCGCAGGTGCGGTATGGTGCTTTATTTTACCAGTAGCGTGAACACTTGCACCATGTAGTTGAAGTAAAAAAGGCAACAAAAGAGCAAGAAGTACAGAAAAGATAATCAAGGGCGAAAGGCGGCGCAGACGTCGGCGCGTAGGTGATAAGGAAGGTTTGCTGAATACTTCAGCACCTCCTCTTTGAGGGTCAGTACTCAAGTGTTTTCTCCTACATATTAAGCTACATACCGAAATATATATTATTACATTATTTTTTGACTTGCACGCCTAAAAAGCGTATCATCAAAAATATAGTATCTATACTAAGAGGGAGTATAAGAACTTCATAAAGTATTGTCAATAAGATTAAGATACTGCAACCGATTTAAAATAAACACATAACATTCCTACATCACAGTATTATACATATTGACGCATTATGAAATGTGAAGAGTCGCTAAGATACAAATCAGTAAGAGAAATGCACGAAGAAAACGTAACCATATATTTTTCTACTTCGGTTCATAGGTGTATATGCAAAGCAGGGTAGTTGCAAAGTCAGGTGGGGCATGACAGGTGGGGCATGTAACGGGGAAGCCCGGTAAAGAAGATAAAAACGAAAAAAAGCACGGGGGGCCC
>CAXTWV010000030.1:12441-26310 GCA_964248005.1 uncultured Ktedonobacteraceae bacterium
GGACACAACGGCGTGGCTCCGCCACGCGATTTCGTGTATAGTAGTGACAGGGCTTGCCCCTGTCATGCCAACAACTCTGCAACTGCCTTGTGTGCAGGATCACTCATGTTGCACACACTCATATGCTTTGGAGGGATTTCAAACTATTTCCGGGCACTCATGCAACAACTTCTTGCGTCGTTTGCTTAAGAATAGGCGTGTTGTCAGGGTTGTTGATATCATTGACATAGATGAGCATGTAGTTCGCATTGAGAGAAAATGCTGCCTGGATATCTTGCTCTAATGTATCCCCACTCTGTTTCGTGGCTACATTTTGTTCTTCAATGTGCGGAATATTTGTCCAAACTGAAGGGAGGGCACGATTCGCGGACAGACTATCATCTTGTAGCATCAAGTTATGCTTGAGTGCATAGTTTATGACCAAACTTTCTTGATAGCCTTTCGTCTTACCTATAAATGTTCCGTCAGGCAATACAGCAAGCGGTGTTGTATGAAAGCTCATTTCATACATGCCAATAATCTGTTGAATCGTATTCCACCATATCTCATCAGTATAGCCGACGTTTTGCCAGAGTTGAAGCCTATCAAGATTTTCGTTGTGTGTATCAACTTTCGTCTCTCCTCCAACTCCAACACCGACTTCAACAAATGCAATATTTGGATTTCTATCGTAGCGCATACCGAGTGCGTGAATAAAGTCTTGTAAATTTTGTAAGAAGATCGGGTTCCAATATTGAGGAATAACGGAACCATCATTTTCTGTAACAGAAGCTACACCGGCGTCATATACCCATTGTGGTGTTCCGTGCCCGGCAGATGGTTCCCAGCGTGTCCATCCAGCAAGCGATACACGCAGGATAATTTTTTTCCCGTGTGCAGTCCAAGGCTGCATGTCCTGGTCGATGAGACCCCAGTTATACTGGTTTTTTTGAGGTTCGAGTTGTGACCAATAATAGCCAAGATAAGTACCCTGAATATAAGGATTATCAGAATTTTTCGCGGAATTATGTCCCGCGAATTGATACACCCCTTTAAAATTTGGGTGAGAAGACACTATAGGTGTGCTTGACGAAGTAGGGGTACTTGTGCCGAGTGGTGAGTTGTTGGCGTTACTCGTTGATACAATTTGAACTATTCCTATAGCAAGTAGACCAGCAGCTACTACGCTGAGAGCGAGCAAAACATACATAAGGGTCTTTCTATTGTTCGTAAACATTCCTTATCATTCCCTCGAAGACTTTTTTTGCTACATAAAATCGTTGACTATGCCGTAGTATATACGGCATAGTCAACGATTTCCTGAGTGATGCAGTTTTACTAGTCCTTTAGTCCTTTGTTAGGGAGTACGCGCAAACGTATTTGCACCATATATGGATGAGAAATAAGTGAATTCATGTGTTAAGCCTTCTTGCAATGATATACGTGGCTGGTATCCTATTGTTTGCTGTGCGCGTGTTATTGTGGCAAATGTATTCCGAACATCTCCATGCTGCTTCTGTTCAAAAACAATAGAGAGCGGCTGTTTGCTGATCTCTTCTAACAGATGCAAAACATGTTTTACTGTTACCCGTGAGCCGCCAGCGATGTTAAGTACTTCTCCAATAGCGGCATCTTCTGTCGCTGAACGGACATTCGCCTCCACAACATCGGAAATATAGGTAAAGTCGCGTGTTTGTTCACCATCGTCATAGACGTGAATAGGTTGTTGTTCGAGGGCGTCTTTACAGAAGCGATGAAATGCCATATCTGGCCGTTGTCTGGGGCCGTAAACAGTGAAGTAGCGCAACGAGACGGTTGGAACACCAAAGTTGCGATGGTACAGCGTACAAAGATTCTCCCCCGCGAGTTTTGTCACGCCATATGGCGAAATTGGAGAGAGTGCGATGTCTTCCGAGACTGGAAGTGTTGTAACATCGCCATAGACAGACGACGATGAGGCATACACAAATCTTTGTACACGCCCATGATGGAGAGTAGCTTCCAACAGAAGTTGCGTAGCGAGTACATTGCAGTCTACATAGCGCGAGAACTCACTACCCCAACTCGCTCTCACTCCAGCCTGTGCTGCTTGATGAAATATCCACTCGACATCCTTTACTAAAGATGGTAAGTCAAGATGTAACAAATTTCCTTCAAGAAATGTAAAATGCTTCTCTACTCGCAACGCTTCCAAGTTCTTTTCTTTGAGCTGACGCGGGTAATAGTCGATAAAGGCGTCTACGCCACAGACCTCATGTCCATCAGCAAGTAAGCGTTCCGCGAGATGCGATCCCACAAACCCTGCTACTCCTGTTACTAAACAACGCATGTCCCTACTCCCTATGAATTGTATTTTGTGTTCCATATGCCGCTTGATACCGCTTGCCACTCCTCTATTTACGAGGGAAAGTATGTACTCTTTGACAAAAAAGTGTGGATAGGCCGATGGTAGGGACCGATTCATCGTGTCCTTGTTCGGGGATCGAGAGGCCAAACGGACGCGATGAATCGGTCTCTACAGGTATCCTTACCAATTTGTTAAACAGCATATACTACATTGCATAATGATAGCAATAGAAAGAAGAGATTATTGTTAGATAGTTAAATTCCCACGCAAAAGAATCGTATGTAGATGCAAACATACCCAAAAGTAATAGCCCTATTGCGTAAACTATATTTTTCGGAATCGTTGGCTTATACTACGGTTAGTTTTAACACATCGTAAGCGCAATATTTTTATTGCAGGGGGAAACTTATGATTGACGCATCAGTATATTTATCTATTATTGTGCCTGTTTACAACGAAGAGGATAACATTCCTCTTCTACACCAGAGCATACAAAGCGTCTTGCAGAAGCAAAATCAGTCATATGAAATCATTTATGTCGATGACGGTAGTAAGGATAAAACGTTCCAACGGCTTTTACATCTTAGCGAGAATGATCCTCATACAAAGGTGATTAAGCTACGTCGGAACTTTGGTCAAACGGCTGCGATTTCCGCTGGTTTTGCTCATAGCACAGGTGAAGTCTTAGTGTTTATGGATGGGGACCTGCAGAACGATCCAGTTGATATTCCACGGTTACTCAAGAAATTGGACGAAGGCTATGATGTTGTCAGCGGATGGCGCAAAAACCGCCAGGATGCAAAGATAAGTAGAAAGCTTCCATCCTGGATCGCCAACCACGTCATTTCCAATGTGACTGGTACCTATTTGCATGACTATGGATGCACTCTCAAGGCATATCGTAGAGAGGTGTTCCAGCATATTCGTCTCTATGGTGAAATGCATCGCTTCCTGCCCGCATACGCAGCCGTTGCGGGTGCGGTCATCACAGAGATTGAGGTGTCACATCACGCAAGACGCTTCGGAGTTTCAAAGTACGGAATTTCACGCACTGTTCGCGTCATTTTGGACTTGATGACACTAAAATTTCTCAGCACCTATGGCACCAAGCCATTGTACGCCTTTGGTATCCCCGGACTGTTCTCCCTCCTACTAGGAGCATTGCTCCTGACAGTGGCGGTAGGTCAAAAAGCCTTGCCACCTCATGTGCGTATGCATCGTAACCCATTGCTACAGCTTTCCCTGCTATTTTCAGGCTTCAGCATACAAAGTATCATGATGGGTCTGATGGCGGAACTCTTGACACGCACCTATCACGAGTCTCAAAACAAACCTACCTATGTAATAGAGAATGTGTTCATGCGTCAGGCACTTGATACAGCAGAGGCTGTACTTGTCGGGAAGACTCAAATGTCCTAAAAACGTTCATTCGTGACGTACTCTCGTATCAATCAGGTGAACGAGAGTACTGTCATATCTATAGTTCAAGGGTTATGTGCTTGGCCTGCTGTGTAGGAGAATCGCCTTGCAAAAGTATCTTAAACTACTCTTCCAAATTATTATAACTGTCCTCCTCTTCTGGTGGATAGTTAAAAATATTTCCTTGCTTGATTTATGGCACACGATTCTGCTCACAAATAAATGGCTCCTCTTACTAAGCGTACTACTGGGCATCTACTGTGTTATTGTCAGTGCGCAGCAATGGCAAGTACTTTTGAAGGGAACAGGGCATAACGTCAAGCTTAGCATTTTGACAGGTCTTTATCTGATTGGTATTACCTTCAATCAGTTTTTGCCAACTGGTCTAGGTGGTGATGTCGTGAAAGTTGTTTTGTTACGGCGTATCACGCTCACAGGTACAACATCCGCACGTTCTGTGGTAGCAGCGCGACTGACGGGTTTTGTTGGCATGCTATTTGCCGCACTCGCAGTCGCGGCCCTACAGTTTCCATTATTTCGTCTGGATATGCTTATCTTACTTGTATGCATGGCGATTTCCTATTTTCTCGCTCTGGCTATTGTTTTTCATCCCGTCACGGTTTTGTTGTCTGAGCGAGTGGTAAAGCGGTTTCCACGTCTTAAATTGAATAAAATATATGAAGTGCAAAAAGCAATTTCTGATTATAGAAGTAACCTACGTGCGCTCCTTTCAGCAGTAGGCGTCGGGATGTTCTTCTGGATTTGTACTATTATCAATCATTATGTCTTGGCAAGAGCTGTAGGCATTGATATCTCACTATGGTATTTCTTTGTATTTATTCCTATCGCGCTAACATTATCAATGGTTCCTATTTCAGTGAATGGGTTTGGAGTACGTGAAGGGATGTTTGCTCTATTATTTTCAACAGCCCATGTTCCAGCATCACTTGCGGTGACACTTGCTCTTTTAATGGATATAGAGGCTATTCTGCTCGCCATTATTGGCGGCATACTCTTCCTATTAAAAGAGAGTTTTCTGCCGAAAACAGCACTTCCGGTATCTGCGTTATCTACGTATGATGATATTGCTCAGTTGTCCACTGTTAAAATGTCATCGCTACTTGTGCGTGATATAGCCACGTTCGACACAGTTGAAATGCCTGCGGTGTTAAAGCCATCTTCTTTATCGGAGTATGCTGCTAAAGGACGAGTGCTAGTCAAATAAAAAGGATAGTTTCTGATGCAACAACATCTGACAATAGCAGTTATTGCGGCTTGCCCATTTCCCTATACACGTGGAACACCGATCCGCATTCAGCGTCTTTCTGAAACGTTGTCTGCGTTTGGTCACAATGTTCATATATTTACATATCCAATTGGTCGTGGCTCTTTCTCTGAAGATATTCATGTGACACGTGTTGCCAATCTTTTAGGGTATAAGAAATATGATTCTGGTCCCTCGCTGCAAAAACCGCTTTTGGATACGCTTATGGTGTTACGTCTGGCTCATTTTCTGGCACAAACGCATGTGGATATTCTCTACGCACACCATTTCGAGGGTGCTCTGGTGGCAATGATGGCGCGTGGCAATAGAGATATTCCTATTGTCTATGATGCACATACTACATTGAGCGGAGAATTAGACTCATACCACAACATTTTTAAAGCCAAAGCGGTTGCCAGCGTTGGAAGCTGGTTAGATAGCTTTGTGCCACGTATGTCAGATCACATCATCAGTGTATCAGATGAGATTGCCGAGATACTCTATCGCGAGGGTATTCCACAAGAACGTGTTACTGTTATTCCTAATGGGACCGAGTGCGAAGAACTTGCTCAAGGCAATGCAGCCAGAGCAAGAGAACGATTTCAGCTTGAAGACCGGCCCACAATTATCTATACCGGAAACTTTGCTTTGTTCCAGGGCATACAGCATCTCCTAGTGGCACTGCCTGATGTGCTCACCGCCCATCCCGATGCTCAACTTGTCCTCGCGGGGAGCGGAGATACGCGTCCTTACCTTGAGAGCATTGAGGCATTGGGCCTGCAACGCTCGGTCCACTTTGTCTATGAGCCTACATTTGTCGAGGTAACTGATCTTCTTGCGATGGGAGATGTTGCGGTGAGTCCAAGAACTGTTTGTCCGGGTATTCCATTGAAACTTGTCAATTATATGGCGGCAGGAAAGGCTACTGTTGCATTTGAAGGTTCTGCTAAGGCTCTCACTCATCTTAAGACAGGCTATATCGTTCCCAATGAGAACATTGCTGCCTTCGCTAATGGCATAGTCACATTGCTTACCAATAAAGAACTGCGCGAACGGCTTGGAGCAAAGGCGCAATATGAAGCATCAATGACATATACATGGGAACGTATGACATCCAAAGTTATAAACGTGTTTGAGTACTTGACGAGTCAACACGAACTAGCCCTTGTCTAAATTGTGTAATTTGTACCGAACAAAGTGAGGTTTTATGAGTACTCAAAATAACTTTAATCCTTTATCGAAGATATTTGATTCTGACAATACTCAGGGCGTAGTGGAACCGTATAGCAATAATGGTCAAGGGTTTGGACCCACAGGACCAACAACGCCTGCGACTCCATTTCCAACCCCTAATTTCATCTACAGCAAGGGTTCTTCTGCCGCTCCTCCACCACTGAAATCAATGATACCGCCAGCTATTATAGAGCAACCGTCTAGCAGACCCCCTGTGCTGGCTCCGACTCCTCAACCAAAGATAGGGAAGACGAGAGGTGCCGTGCTTGTCGTTTTAGTCTGTCTTCTTTTGATTACGATGGTCGGAGGGGGATTAGCACTCTGGCATCTTCGCAAGCAAGCCCAATTAACACCAAATGTAACCTTGTATCATGTAACAGCTAAAAACGTGAATGCAGAAATTGGTGGTGGTGGCATCGTGTATCCTGTACAAAGACTGGATATTGCGTATCCCTTCTCGGAAGGCATCATTTCAATTATGGTCAAGCAGGGGGACCGTGTAGTGCCAAATCAGCCGCTTATGCAACTTGATTTGACGCAGTTGAAGGCGCAGATATTACAGGCATCGAATGATATTGTGGCGGCACAGCAGTATCTCAATTCCGTTTATGCGGGTGGAACTGCTGTAGACATTGCCAAAGCATCGCAAGACTATTCCCTCGCGCAAAATCGGTATAGCACACTCGTCGCGGAGGCATCATCTCCAACGCTGCATAACGGAACGCTCGTTTCTTCTATTGCTGGTATTGTGACAGATATCAAGGTGTATCCAGGTGAGTTACTCGATGCTCATCAAACACTGATTACCATCATGGACGAATCATCAGTTATTGTTCATGCGCTTATTCCAGTGGAGAACCTGAACCAAGTACAGGTGAAACAACAGGTAGTTGTTACGCCTTCTGCCCTTCCTAATAACAGTTTCACAGGAACAGTCCAATCCATTCGTTTGCGTGCCGATACAGGCACGAATACGTTTGAAGCCTGGATCAGTGTGCCGAACGCTCAAGGTACGATCATCCCAGGTATGAGTACGTTTGTACGCATTCTTTATCCTGTTCATGCTCTGGTTGTTCCGCGCCTAGCTGTCATTAATCCTGAGAGCAAACCTACCGTATTTGTAGTGCGCAATCAGACAGCATACTTACAGTACGTACAAGTGCAGGGATATGTGGGGGACTCTATCATCATTGGAACGGGTCTTGCTGCAAACGATAATGTTATCTTAGTGGGTAAGGATCAGTTGCAAAATGGGCAGTCCGTTCATGTCGTCAGCACCGAACAATAAGCAGGATGAGCTGATAAAGAGGTTTTCAATCAAGAGCCATGCGGAAAAACTCGTATCTCTTCTTCCCACCTTATTAAAGAGCGAAAGTAGTTTACCTCTGGTGGCTGGCTTCTTGATGGTAGGAGCTAGTGCGACTGGGTGGTTCATAGAACCATTACATGGCACCATCTCTGCATGGAACATACCGATAGATATTGGCTGGAATATTCGCGCTTCCTTTCTAAATTATGGAGTGTTCTGCGTTCTTTGTGCATGTTATCAGTTTCTCGTCTCTCTTGCTAGCTGGCGAAAGTTTCCTGGTAGCGCGTATTTTGAAGGCAAGCAGAAAATTGTCGCAGGTATAGTGTGTATTCTACCAGTACTACTTTTTCTCGACCAGTATCTTTTTGTCGAGCAAGGCACGGTGGCACTATTCGCGCAGCAGCGGCTTCAATATCAATTGATTCAAGGGCACTTCAACTACAGTTTGGGTCCTCAGCTTTTAAAGATTGTATCATTCACGCTTGATATCTCAACCATCAACGGGCGTATTGTGTTATTGATAGATCAGCTATGGATGGGTACAGTCCTTCCAATTATAGGTGCTTTTCTTCTGCTTGGTCATAAATGGAGATATCAAGAGGTGTCCATTACTAAGAAATTTCAGGTTTCTTGGAATGTGTATGCTGTGGTAGGTATATTTTTTTTAGTGCTCCTAGGTCGTGCGCCACTGGCATCGCTCTATGTAGCAGAGGCACAACAAAACCTGAACATGGGAGAATACAGTCAAGCACTTGACAGCCTCAATACAGCAGTTGCGATAAACCCGTATCTTGACCAGACCGCATATTATCATGTAGAGCGAGGGCAAGCCCTTTACTTTTTACATCCTGGTCAGCAAGATGCTGAAAGCAGTGTATATCTTGCTTCAGTCTATACAAAACAATCCCGTTATACGGAAGCATATCAGATTCTGCATACGCTCTGGCTGACACAACCTCAAAATCCGTGGCTTATTGATAAAATAGACACAACTCTGGAGCAAATGGCAGAAAACACTACGTCATTGAATGGGGCTAGTACCACAAAACCAACATCCGCAGATGATGCTAATGCGCTTGCTCTTGTGTCACAACTCTCGCAGGTTGATTCCACAAACGTCTATGGTCAGTACGTACTGGGTATCTTAGATTTCCACTTGCACAATTACGCTGACTGTATGGCTCAAATGCATATTGTGATGCAGGAAAGTTCAGATATGGATATTCAATCAGCTGCCTATACCACAATAGGTTTGAGTGAAGCCGGATTAGGCGACACGAACAGTGAGCGTGCGTATTTGATACAAGCGGAATTACTTGATCCAAACTACCGTAATGGGACAGCACGCGAAGAGTTGTCAGGACTTCACTAATTCCATCAACAGAAAGAAACAGATTGTGATCTCTACAGATAAAGCAAATGCACTCCATACAGAGGTAGCACCCACTAGCGAAATAGCTTCCCGTAGACGCGAATACAAAACGCATTCATCATGGAGGTTGTACAGTGCGCGTTCTGTGACATGGCTTTGTCTCCTCTTAGCGTGTCTGGCAACAAGCTGGTATGCCTATCAATATTTTCTTGTTGCCCAACCAAGAGTATATACTCCTCAATGGCATGGTGCGCAATGGGTTGGGGCTGCCGATGGAAACGCACCAGTGGCCTATTATAGGCACCTTATAACATTGGGAGATGTTCCCGATAGTGCCTTTGTAACTATTACCGCGAGCCAAACATTTCGTTTATACGTAAATAATACGTTTATCAACTCTAACGGCAACGATTTTATCGTAGGAAATGTCCAACAAACCTATACGTACAGTGTTGGATACGCTCTTTTCGCCGGCTCAAATGTAATTGGTATACGAGTTGCAAATGACGACAGGCAACCTGCGTATGTACGTGCTACTGTTGGTATCACAAAAGGAAAAACCACTTCCTATTTCGGCACAGACTCTACATGGCAAGCAACAACAAACACGCGATCTGTCTATCCCTTTTACGCCAAAAATTTGCAAGCACAAGCAACATGGAGGACAACGAGTTTCGACGCAGGCTCATGGATGGCGGCAAAAGCCATCACAAATCCTCCCGCAACGCCAAATCTACAAGTGAATCCGCAACTTTACTCGGAGCCTGACTCTACGCATTGGCTCACGCAGGGACCGAGTACAGATGCATACTATGTCCGCTCGATTTCTTTACCCTCAACCAACCACGGCGTGTGGTTACGCATTTCTACTCCTGGTAATGCACAGGTATTCGTCAACGGATATTCGCTTATTCTTTGGAAAGATCAGTCAGTTCTCATACAAGAAAATAAGCCCCTATCAGCAGGGGCAAACGTAGCAAGACACCCGGTCGTGTTCGCGCAAGGCATCTACGATATCTCTGCTTACGTTCATGGTGGTGCAAACATTCTTGCTATCCATGTATTTTCAGCAGGTGTACAAGGGGCGCAATATAGACCAACGACAGTAGATACTACCGCATTATCGTTAGACACAGCCGTTGCTGATACACAGAATACCATCACGATACAGCCAATAGATGATGGCTGGCGTGGTGCTCAGCAAGCCGTTCCTGGGTGGGAGCAGGGGAATGCCATCGCGTTGGCTTGGCCTCATCCACCACTGGTTGAGCGTGCCGTTGCCTTGCGAGCAGTCTATATAGGCGGTGTAAGCACATCACGTAGTGAATGGCAAACGCCTACATCGCTGCTCATAGAAGTGATACTGTTGAGTATGCTTGGCGTAGTAGCGGTGTGGCTATTGTGCTCCGTGTTACTTGTGCGTATTGCCGCCATTCCTCTCCGTACCGCTTTTAGCACGGCGAGTTTACTTTATCTGCCTGCGCTTGCAGGAGAGGCATTGCTGCTTGTGTTAGACCGGGAGCCTCAAATTCCTTCACCATTTCCGTACACAACATTCTGGGGTCTCTGTCTTCTCGTGCTTGTCGCTGCTGGTTTCTTCCTCATCGTCCTACACAGCCGATCTCTTCGTGGCAATGTCGTAGTCAATGCACTCTCCTTATCGAGACTGTCGGTACCTCAAGTATATGGAACAACACGCTCATTCCTACAAAGAATGCAGAAGTTTTTTGCTTCTCTTGGGCCGAGGGTACGCCTCCACTGGCCGGTCGCACTTCTGGTACTGATCGCAATTCCAATGATCTTTTACAATCTTGCTTATGATTCCTACTGGCAGGATGAATTGACAAGCTTCTCGGTTGCTCAAGGTATCCTGGTGCATGGCATTCCTGTTTTCCCTTCAGGATTTTTATATCCCAAAGCAGAACTCTACTCGTATGTTCTTGCACTCAGTCAGGCTGTTCTTGGCGATCATGATGGGACACCACGAATGGTAAGTGCGTTGGAATATGTTATTAGTGTTCCACTTTCCTATTTTGTTGGTTGCTATTTCTTTAAAAGACGTATTGCGCTATTAGCGTCTGTGATGCTTACCTTTTCACCAATCGCTCTTTTGTGGGGTCGGCAAATTCGTATGTACGAGCAAGCACAGTTGTTTACGCTGCTCGTGGTCTACATCTTTCATCGTGCGGTGCAGGAACGGAAACGTCCCTATCTCATCTATCTGGCAATGCTCTCCCTGCTGGCAAACTATTTTAGCCATGAAGAGACATTCATTATCATGCCAGCTCTTGTTGTCTGCGTGCTCCTTTTGAGCAAGAAGCCCGGTCGCCTGCTTCCAGAAGTCTTTTATCAGAAGCATTGGTGGTTCGCATCTATCATCGCTGGTACAATTATAGGCGCACAACTGGTTATTGTGAATGTGAGTCATCCTCCAATTCTTGGTACGGATCAGAGCCAACGACCATTGATTCAGCTCACAACCGATAATATCCAGTACTATTATGCTCTATTCTTCCTACCATCCGGTCGCTTTGCATGGATCACAATTAACTCTATACTGGCCTTGTGCGGATGTATCTGGGCGAGACGTAGCAACGAGCCACATATCAAGTATATTACATTGTTTTTTGTGCTTTCGTTGACGATGCTAGTGTTTGTCTTTACGTTTCGTGCGGATCGTTATCTGGTTCCTCTGATTCCACTCTACTATTTTATTGGAGCATGGGCTTTATCTGGTGTACTAGAGTACGCCTGGACATTCATCGCCTCATTTTCCACGCCAACACTCCATCATGAGCAACGTCCCGTTCAACTTGGTGGAGCAAGATCGCTCACACCACCAATGCGCATAGTGCTTACGTGGACTATGGCACTGCTGTTTCTCAGCGTCGTTATCGCGCCAATGCTTCCTCTTAGTAACTATAATCTCTTCATCAGTCGGACATTGGGATTTGTCCATCATCGCTACTACCCGGACTACGATACGATTGGGCCGTATATGCAGCAGCATTATCGTAAAGGTGATATCGTTATCTCGATCATTCCCGATACGGTAACGTATTACTATGTTGGTCACGTTGATTACTTTCTTTCAATAGATCATGCGCTGTTCCTTTTTGAAAAGAAAGGTCATATAGTTGACAACTATACAGGCGCGATAGCCTTATTGAGTCAGCATGATCTACAGGCTGTTCTTGCAACGCAGGAGCGTATCTGGCTTATCTCAGCATCCAATCACTATCAAACGGATGCAGCCAAGCATTTTACGTTTTCATCGGACTTTCACATAGTATATGAGGGATACGATTCGTTGATTTATTTCCGGGGTGATCCCGTGAGTACAAATTGTGATGTACACTATAATTCTTGTTGACGTGGGAAGCAGGATACGTTGCCTGATGAACTTTGACAACCGAATGCGGGAATTCACATCGGTAGGGGCAGCAATTCATTGCGCCCAAAGATGAGTTGGGAGGGGTTCGCGTTACCACAAGAGGCGTTCTGGAGACGTTTGCCTCATCACCCATCTTTGGGCGCAATGAATTGCTGCCCCTACCGCCATTGCCGTCTTTGGTCTTCAAAGTTCATTAGGGACCGGTTCATCGTGTCCTTCTGACAATCAACCTTCCAGAAGGACGTGATAAATCGGTCCCTACATTAGGCATTACATGGTCGTTGACGGTGTATCATGGAAGTAAATTGAGGCTGAGCCGAAGGGCAAGATCAACCTTTGCGAGTTCTTCGGCGGTGATAAAGCCACGCCGACGGAGGAGTCGTGTTTTTTCGACCGTCATGACTTGCTCACATTTTACGTCGGTGTAGTCAGTGAGGCCGTTTTCTTCGTTGGGGGCAATTCGGACGTGTAGGGGAAGTTCGCGTTCAGTACGGCTCATCGAAGCGACAATGGTTAAGGGGTACGCAGGAGATGCGTTCCCTCGATCATTCTGGATGATTAATGCTGGTCGTGTACCTTGTTGCTCAGCACCACGACCTGGGGACCAGTTTACGTCCCAAATCTCGCCGCGACGTGGGCTTGGTGAACCCTCATGTTGTCTATGGCTGGGCTGTGTCTGCCTGGCCTCACTACTCATGCGCTATGCAACCATACCTTCGGCACTGGCATGAAAAAAGAATTGGGCTTCTTCGAGGGTATCTGGAATAGTACCGAGGTAGGCATATGCATCGTCAAGGGTTGAATTGAGGGTAGAGAGTGCTTGTTCACGCTTCTGAACAATCGCTGATTTGAGTTGCTGATAGTTATCTTGTCTCATGAGTTCCATAATTGTTTCCACAACATCTCCTAACGATGATTCTAGTTCAACTGCAAGAGCCTTTAGCTCTTTATGTTGCGTTGAGGGGATTTGGATAGATTTTCGGACGAGGTTCTCATGACGATAGAAATCGGTATGGACGACAGCCATGAAGATGCCTCCTGTTTACAAGACGACGTGTATCTTTCTCTTTCCATTGTACTTGTCTTGTTGCCAATTGTCAATAAAAATAAGAAGAATGTAAAAAAGAGATAGGTTACGTGATAGGAACTCTTTGTGAGACGTATACCATCAAGAGGCAAGCAAAAGATATATGTAGGGACCGATGTATTGCGTCCTCGTCGGCGGTTGGTTGCCAAGAGGACGCGATACATCGGTCCCTACACGTATCCACATTATTTTGTTACATCACCTGTGTTTGTTTACAGGCAGAGCCACCAGTCATAAAAATCGCATGACGGAGTTGATGTGGTGGTCGGTGTTGGAATATCGGTTGATGTTGGACTGGCTAACACAGATGTCGCGGTTGCGGGTGTGGTACTTGTCGCAGTCGCAGTCGCTGTTGGTGTGCCACTTGTACTCCCACTCGCAAGCCATTCTGTGCCGTTGGGATACAAAATGCCATTTTGGGCGCCTGAATCGCCCCAACCATTGTAGCATGTGTTCCCACTTTCA
>CAXTWV010000031.1:0-11049 GCA_964248005.1 uncultured Ktedonobacteraceae bacterium
CCCAAAGATGGGTCGGGGGAGGGTTCACGTTGGGGTAATGAATCGTTGCCGACGTGTTGCCCCTCCACCACCCCGATCTTTGGGCGCAATGAATTGCTGCCCCTACCGTCTCCATTGTCCAACATTACGCCGCATGTGCTTGTTCGTGACATGTGGGACAAAGCACAATGAAGTGTTGCGGGTTATAGCGGTCAAGCAGGTTGGACGCGAAATAGGTTGTGTGGAGTTGCAAGGCATCGAAATGCTGGTGACATTCGGGACAGGTGTTGCTTGCTTGTTTGCTCAACGAATGCTTCAGATTGCTCATCTGCGTGACGTGAATAGCGTCCAGGCTGACATGAAAGAGCAAGCCAGCGAGAATGAGACCGAGCGTGCGTGAGCGTAGACGGAGTGCGAAAAAGAGCAATGTACCCAGCACAAGTGGATGATGCAGCAGACGTGCTTCCATAAGTTGTGGTGGATCGGCCTGTCCAAAGTAGCGGACAGCGGCACGTAAACTCAATGTACGATAGGTGACAACGTGCCAGAGATAGTGGTCAACATCAATTAACATACTTGACGCAAAAGGAATCCAAATATCTTTTTTGAGCCATGGGAGTGCGATAATTGCAGCCGCCGTTGAAAGCGTTGCGTGTTCTTTTGGACGCATAAGAATTTTTCTATCTTTCTTGCTTACTTCTAATTTTTTATAAGAAAAACAGCGGTGCAGTGTCGTAGTACAATGGTCACTGCTTGCTCTAACACCCATACTATACATCGTTTTTTCTGCTTTGTCTTTCCCAAATGGACCTAATGTCCTACTAAACTTGTGTTTTCACAACAGGATTGATATATTTGCAACCATATCTTAACCGTTTCTTATCTTTTTCCACAGCAGCAAGATGATACGCTATAAAACAATGGTGAAGGGTTCATTTGATGTAGAGCTATGTGGAAGCGGAATACCAGAAAAAGCAAATAAAAATAGACTCCATATTATTCTGGCAAAGGAGACGCCTTCCATGGCAACGAGGGTAGACATCGTAAGTAGTAGCACTAGCAACAGAGAGCAGCAGGACCTGCTCATTCCACAACTGGATGAGCAGGGACAGGTAAGTGACGAGCACGTGGGCTGTAGTATTGGCATTATGGCATATAACGAAGAGGCCAACATCGCTCGTACCATTAATGCTGTCCTCAAACAAGAGGGACCATCTATTCGTGTAGAGGAGGTGATCGTTGTTGCAAGTGGCTGCACTGATCGTACCGTCCCAACTGTCGCAGAGATCGCGTTGAAAGAGCCGCGTGTTCATCTCTATGTGCAGGAGAAACGCGAGGGCAAAGCATCGGCAATCAATCTCTTTCTGAAACAAACAACGAGCGAAGTAGCGGTTCTCGTGGGTGCGGACGTAATCCCAGAGGAGTCTGCGCTTGAGCATCTCTGCTCACCATTTCTCGATCCTAAAATTGGCATGACGGGTGGACGACCTGTTCCTGTCAATGATGCATCAACATTTATGGGTCATTCGGTTCATCTCTTATGGCGCTTACATGACCGTGTAGCTCGCACTCATGCGAAACTTGGTGAAATTATTGCATTTCGTACTGTTATTCCAAGCATTCCAGCTAACAGTGCTGTTGATGAAATTTCTATACAAGCATTTATTTCGCAACTGAATTATCAATTACAGTATAGACCTGAATGTGTTGTGTATAATAAGGGGCCTGTCAACGTCCATGATTTTCTCAAGCAGCGTCGTCGTATCTATGCAGGCCATTTGAAAGTGCGTGCGCAGCAGAACTATGAAGCCTCGACCATGAAGGCTTCACCAATTCTGCGTCAACTTATTGCGTGCCGTGACTTCACGATGAGTACCCCGAAACAAGCCATGTGGACGGCGGGAACCATACTGCTCGAAAGCTATGCGCGTGTTCAAGGGCATTACGACTTCTGGCGGAAGCGTGAACATCACATCTGGCAGATGGTTGATTCGACAAAAGACCTGGAAGCGGGTCAGCGCAAGATGCGCCGTATCTGTAATGCACAAAGCGTGCTCGTGTTCCGTTTCACGCTTGAAGGCGCGTCGGGCAACGATATTCATCGTGAGCGCGAGGACCGTGAGGCAACCGAGGTCGCACGCAAGATGCTATCATTCCTGCGTACTCGTGTGCGTAAAGAGGACAAGCTTTCCATCAACGGTGCTGGTATCGTTACCGCCGTTATTCGCGCCGAGCAACACGGTGCTGAAATTGTGGCACAACGCATCAAGCAAGCGGTGGAGTCCACACCAGTACGCGTTGGAGTGCGTAATCGCGAGGTCAAAGTGACTGTCACCTACAGTTCACTCACATTCGCCTCAAAAGCATCTGATGGTAGTGTTCGCGTCAGCGGTCCGCTCGTCGATGAGTCGATGGTCGCGATGCTGGCAGCAAGCGAAGAATAGATATATCCGAGAACAGAGAGATACGAGTGGCGCGATTGGACATGTCCAGTCGCGCCACTCGCTTTTCTCGAACGAAATAGCATTTCCTCTGTTCAGGTAAAGGTGCTAAAATGTATTCATCTATTTGACTTGGATGTACTTTTGTGCGTTATAATCCTGATGCGAAGAAGTTTTCTGTTGCAGAGGTAATACACAAAATAATTATGCTTATCTATCACTCATAAAAGAAAGCTCTATTCTTCTTGTGTAACCATAACATAAAACAGGTCATTTGTCTGTAATGGAATATACGGTTTCTTTCTATACGTTCTTCTATACTTTACCTGTACGATATTAACGGGACAAAGCTATTACATACCTCTATTCAGAACAAGAAAGAGTTAACGAATGACTACGAACACTCTAACCCCACAAAAGCTTTATCTTCTACAGCTATCAGCAACAACTGTACATATGGCAGGTCAAACACTGAACATATCTATGGGTTGTTATCTCGTGCAAATGAGCGATGGGAGAAATGTACTCATTGATAGCGGAGTACCTGCGGGCTATGTGTCACCATTTGGAGTGTCAGTTGCTGAACATGATAAAAACGTGCTTGAGATGCTGGACACACTGGACATTCATCCTCAGGATATTGATATTCTCATTTGTACTCATTTTGATCCAGATCATAGTGGCTATCATGATGCCTTTACGAAGGCAGAACTCATCGTCCAGCGCGAACACTATACGCTGGCAAAAAGTGGACATCCCCGCTTTGCCGTTACACGCGCTCATTGGGATAACCCTGCTCTACACTATCGTATGGTTGATGGCGATACAGAACTTCTTCCAGGCTTGACACTCCTTGAAACAAGTGGACATGCACCTGGTCATCAATCAGTCCTGGTACGTCTACCACAAACTGGACCAGTATTGCTTGCTATTGATGCAGTCGCTATGCAGCGTCTCTTTACGCCTGAGCATAAGGCATGGCCTATGGATGACAACGAGGAACAATTGCGAGCCAGTACGCGCAAACTCCTTGAGATTGTCGAGCATGAGCATGTGGCACTGGTCATCTTTGGTCATGATGGTCAGCAATGGCAAACGCTTAAGAAAGCACCAGAGTATTACGGGTGATAGAAATGCCTTTAATGCGTCAAATGTTCGTAGGGGTCTAATTCTATTACACCCTTTTGGCATCTTGCAATGTTAGGGAATGTTGAAACGTCTTATCAATCCCGCCAACATGGTCATTTGCCGACGTGGGTGTAATAGAATTAGACCCCTACAATTGACGTACCTTATAAGTGGTCATTATGCTGGTAACAACCTGAAAAGCTCTCTTCGCAAAAGCTTGCCAGAAGAGTTACGCGGCAACTGTTCCACAATGTAGATGGCACGAGGCTGTTTATAGCGGGCGAGGCGTTGCGATGCATAGTCTATCAGATCGTTTGTGCTGACTACGCTTCCCTCTTTCAAATGTACAAAAGCAATTGGCACTTGTCCCCATTGTGCATCGGGTTGTCCACATGCGCCAGCCTCGGCTACACTGGGATGCGAGAGCAACACGGCTTCGATTTCTGCTGGATAGACATTTTCACCACCGGAGATAATCAGATCGGAGCGACGGTCCAGCACATATAGGTAGCCTTCCGCATCCAGATAGCCAATATCACCTGTTGCCAGCCAGCCATCAACAATGGCACGTGCGGTAGCTTCAGGTCGGTTGGCATAGCCAGGGGTAATCGTGGGTCCTTTCAGATAGATTTCACCGGCCTCTTCTGGTTGGGCTTCTTGCTCATCGTGTAGAATGCGCAGTTGAACCGAGGGGAGTGGTCGTCCAGCCGAACCGAGCTTGCGCAAGGCGTCTGCGGGTGCGAGTGTGACCGCCTGCGAACATGTCTCGGTCATACCGTAGGTTTGTACAACTGGAATATGCTTTACCACACATGTCTCTAATAATGGACGTGGTGCGGGACCACCGCCAAGCAGGACACAACGTAGCGTTGCGGGATAGACATCTTTTTGTGCATCTAACGTTGTCAGCATACGTTGCAACATCACAGCTACAACCGAGATAATCGTCACATGTTGTTGCTGAATCGCTGCGTTGACCGCTTCCGCGTCGAATTTTTGTTGCACAATCACGCTAATCTGGTAGATGACGCTACGCATGAGAATAGAGAGACCACCAATGTGAAAAAAGGGCATACAGGCTAGCCAGCAATCATCAGGTTGATGTCCAAGATTGAGTGCCGAGCCAATCGCGTTCCACCATTGCATACCATATGTGATAATCGCGCCTTTAGGTGTACCCGTTGTGCCAGAGGTATACATAATCGCCTGTGTCGCTGACAAATCAATAAGTGTATGTAAGACAACATCTGTCTCTGGCAAACTGCTTAACGCAGGAATGCTACTATCCGTTTCAATGCGTGTGAATGTTGCTTGTACTAACTGTGGAATGCTCTCTACAATATGAGACGCTACGGATGCATGTTCGGTATCATGAAGTAAGAGCGTCACATGGGCATCTTGAACTTGCCAGCGTAATTCATCTAATGTTAGTCGTGTGTTTAAGGACACAAGAATCGCCCCTAGCCGTGTCAATGCATGGACACATGTCACGAAATGTAAGCTATTCGCCGCCAAAAGTGCCACGCGACTACCTTCACCGATATGCATTGTGGCGAGTTGACGTGCGACATGTGAGGCTTCGCGGTCTAGCTGTGCAAAGGTCCACTGAGTTTCATCATAGCGGACAGCGAGATGCTGTGGGCGATTTTGTGCGCACCGGGTCAGCCAATCAGGAAGAAGTGTGTCAGAAGTATGCATAATTGTTGGTTCTCCGTCCATTCGGATATGGCTCAGATGTATGGGTCTAATTCATTACACCCTCGTCGCCCATTACAGGCCGAACGAGGGTGTAATGAATTAGACCCATACATCTGAGCCATATCTGCTTATTTGGTTAAATCGTATCCATATATTTGCAGTGCCTCTTCGTCCAGCGTCACGCCTAAACCGGGACCTGTTGGCACTTTCATCATGCTATTGCGAATCACAAACTCTTCACGAATGAGATTATCGACAAGCAAATGCTGAGTAGCAAGACCACATTCTAATGTGACCTCTGGTGATGCCGCCACGAGATGTAGTGTTGCAGCTAAGCTTATGCCAGACTCAATTGTCGTTGTGATCACACATTGTATGCCGCGTTGTGTCGCCTCAGCAATAATCTGTCTACTTGTATAGAGGCCACCAGCGAGTTGTGGTTTGATAACCAGGATATCCGCCGCTCCATAGCGCATAACACGGCGAGCACTTTCCAAACCATGAATAGCCTCATCTGCTGCTATGGGTATGGATACTGTGCGTCTGAGATGTTGCATGCCTGTCAGGTCGCGGCGTGGCAATGGTTGCTCAACATATTGAATCCGATAGGGCACGCATTGTGAGAGAATTGTTTTCGCTTCCGCGAGCGTCCATGCCTCGTTTGCATCGAGGCGCAGATGAATGTCAGGGCCGAGAGCCGAGCGTGCCGCCGCGATGCGCTCAATTTCTGTGGTGGCATCGCTTGTGCCGCCAACTTTCAATTTGACACAAGCAAATCCACGTTGTTTCACGCTTAAGGCAGAGACGAATACATCTTCCACTGACTGTGCGCCGATAACCGCATTGACAGGTATAACACTACGAAGGGGCGCATCTGAAAGCAACATGCCGATATCGTAGCCATCACGCTTACTTTGTATATCCAGCAACGCCATCTCTAGCGCACAGGCAACACTTGGTGGCAGAGGCTGGATCACTTGCAATGCTGTGTCAAGAGGGCTTTCTCGTAGGCGCGGAATTCCCTCGGCGAGTGCCTTCAATGCTTCGACAAGTGTTTCACCGCCAAACGCCGGAAGTGGAGCCATTTCGCCGATACCAAGCAAACCCGTGTCGGTTGTAATCGTAAGAATTGCGCCTTCGCGCGTAGTCATGCCACCATGAGCGGTGTCAAAGCTTTGCGCGAAGGGTAGACTATAGGTTTGCCACTGTATGTCGAGAATTTTCATAGCAAGGTTATGGTAAGCGTGGGAAGCGCGAGAAGTCAGGTTTGCGCTTCTCTAAGTAGGCATTTCTGCCCTCTTGCCCCTCTTCTGTCATATAGTACAACATGGTCGCATCACCTGCTAACTCTTGAATACCGGCGAGTCCATCGGTATCGGCATTGAAGGCCGCTTTGAGAAAGCGCAGTGCGAGCGGACTCTTTTCCAGCATCTCTTTTGCCCACTGCACCGTCTCTTCTTCCAGTCGTGCCAGTGGTACAACAGTGTTGATAAGCCCCATATCGAGCGCCTCTTGTGCATCATATTGGCGACAGAGATACCAGATTTCACGCGCCTTTTTGTGTCCCACGATTCGCGCCATGTAGGTAGCACCCCAACCCGCATCAAAACTTCCGACACGTGGCCCTGTTTGTCCAAAACGTGCGTTATCAGCCGCGACTGTGAGGTCACACAGCATATGCAGGACATGCCCACCTCCAATGGCATAACCAGCCACCATCGCAATCACAGGTTTTGGTAGGTACTTGATAACCTTTTGTAGGTCCAACGCGTTGAGACGCGGCACACCATCGCTCCCAACATAGCCGCCATTTCCACGCACACGCTGATCGCCACCGGAGCAGAACGCTTTATCGCCCGCACCCGTGAAGATAACTACACCAATCTCTGGGTCTTCGCGGCAGATGTTAAAGGCTTCAATCAGTTCGGTAAGTGTCTCTGGTCGAAACGCATTGCGCACTTCAGGTCGATTAATTGTGATTTTGCCGATACCCTCGGCCTTCTCAAACAGAATATCGGTATATGTTTTAACGGTGTTCCACTCTATTGACATCAGAAAACTCCTTTGTACAAAAATCTATAACAAACTGGTCAAATAGCTCAGGTTGTTCCAAGTGAATCGTGTGTCCCGCATCAGGAACGATATGTAGTTGCGCATTCGGCAACGATTGGGCCATACCTTGTGTGATTGCGCAGAACTTTGTATCAAGTATACCAGCTAATAAGAGAACAGGGATAGTAAGTGTTGCGAGTTGCTCTTGCAATGCGGGCTGCACACCCGTTCCAACACCACGCAAACTATTGGTGAGACCCAATGGTTTATTCTGTAGACGTTGCTCATGAAGTAGCTGTTGCTGCTCATATGGAAGACGTTGCTGACTGTCAAATAGTGGCAAACCCTCCCAATATGTGACAAAAGCTGCTACGCCGTCGCGCTCAATACGTGCCGCAAGTTGCTCGTCGCTACTCTTCCGCTGCATCCGTTCTAATGGGTCTGTCAAACCGGGTGAAGCACTCTCCAGAATGAGTGCGCGAAAGAAACCAGAGAACGCTGTATAGAGCGCGATCCGTCCACCCATAGAGTAGCCCAGCAGAATCGCCTCACTTTTCTGTATCCCTAATTCATTCAATATTGCCAGGATGTCAGCCTCGCACCACTCTATTGTATAGCGTTGTGGGTCTATTGGTGCGTCCGATAGTCCATGTCCCAACATATCTAGCGCGATAACACGAAAACCATGCTTTGCTAGCGTGTCAAGGTGCTTGCCCCAACTCGCGGCACTCCCTGTGAAACCGTGAAGGAGCACAAGCGGTGGTTGCTCTGGCAAACCGCGTTCCTCAATGCCTATTGAAACGCCGTTGACGTGTATGTGTGTTGTCATACGTAAAACACCTATTTATAAGACAATGCGAACTGTAGGGGTCCAATTCTATTACACCCTTTACCCAATTGACCATGTTTCTAGGATTGATGAAACGTTTTATATGTCCTCCAACATTGCGGATTGCTACAAGGGTGTAATAGAATTAGACCCCTACAGAGGGTTCTGTTCTCAAAACGGTTTCATTATTTCCTAAACAATCGGTTTTAGCGCACGTTCGACGCTCTTCCATAATTGGCGATGCATGTGTACATTGCTTTCGCGCTCGGTCATAACCTCGACGATGTGTAAGCCACCATCGTGCATTCCATGCTGTACTGCTTGACGGAACTGGTACCATTCAGAGACGCGCTGGTAGTGACCCCCATACATCGCTGCCGCATGGCTAAAATCTAGTCCAATCGGTGTGCCAAAAAGTTGCTCGAAATGTTCTGGATAGTCGGCTTGTGGTAAGAATGAGAAAATGCCTCCACCATCATTGTTGACAACGATAATCGTCAAATCGAGCTTATGCAATTTGGCGGCAAGCAACCCGTTCATATCGTGAAAAAATGAAAGATCACCAATTACAAGAACGTTTGGACCATTGCCAATGGCACTCGCCCCCAACGCGCTCGAAACAATGCCATCAATCCCATTGGCACCACGATTTCCCATAATGCGCAGTTTCTCGCTACCCCAGAAAAACGTGTCCATGTCACGGACCGGCATGCTATTGCCTGTATAAAGCAATGCACCTTCTGGTAAAAGATGAGAGAGTTCGGTAAAAACACGTCCCTCGAATGGCTCCGTAAAATCTTCAATAGTCGCTTGTAAGGCTTCCCTTGTATAGGTATCGGCTTGTTGCCATGTCGCTAGCCAAGTATCTGTAGGGACCGATTTATCACGTCCTTCGTCGATTGCGATTCCCTGGGAAGGACGTGATAAATCGGTCCCTACAAAGGCTTCATGCCGAGAAGGACGTGATAAATCGGTCCCTACGAGGGATGCGTGTAGGGCTTCGCATAATGCAACGGGTTCGGCATGAATCAGTTCTGTTGCGAGCTGTGTAGGTTCCTGCCAATCTTCATTGCCATCGATAACAATCAGTGGGCATGAGGGATAGCGTTTGAGATAGGTCAGCACTGGTTTGGCGGTTGGCATAGCACCAAAACGCAGGATCAGGTCTGGTTGCATCTTTTCCACAAACGCGTCTATGCGCAGAAATGCATCGTAACTTGTGAGCACATGGCTCTGGTGGGTTGTACCAATACTACGCATTTGTGAAAGTGGGTCTGCCAGTATTGGATAACCCGCGAGTTGAGCTAGGTGTACAAGTGGTTCTAGCAGAGAAGTATCGTCTTGTGGCCCAACGATGATAAGTCCGCGTGCAGCTTTTTGTAGAAGCTCACTGAGATGTGCAACGGTAGCACTATCGAGTATATGCTGTTCAGCGTTTCGTACAGTAACATGGGGTGTATTGTTTGGGCGTCCTAACCATGCAACTGCATCCCGTTCTGCTACAGGTGGTAATGGTTGATGAGCGATTGGAGCGGGTGTCAGTGGTTCCCGCAAGGGAAAATTGAGATGCACGGGACCTGCGGGTATGGCTGTCGTAAGCGCGGTAGCCCTGTCCGCGAGAGTACGAATATAACGTAATGCGGCATTTGTGGCTTCTGGTAGTGCCACATCGACGGACCATTTAGCGTGCGAACCATAAAGGTGTATCTGGTCAATAGTCTGCGGTGCGCCGTTTTCACGTAACTCGTGTGGGCGATCAGAGGTAAGCACGAGCAAGGGAACATGCGTCAAATGTGCCTCGACAATCGCGGGAAAAAAGTTCGCGGAGGCTGTGCCAGAGGTGCAAAGTAACGCGACTGGCTGAGCGGAACGCTTCGCCATACCCAGCGCGAAAAAAGCAGCGGAACGCTCATCGACATGCATCCACATGTGTATTCCTGGCTGTGCCGCGACTGCTAAGGCAAGTGGCGTCGAGCGTGAACCGGGGCAGACGACGACGTTGTGTATGCCCGCGCGTTGTAGTTCATCTACAAACGCACAGACATAGGCATATGTTGGATTCTCCGCATCGCGAAGAAGTGGTGATAGTTCTGAAACGGATGACATTTCTTTCTCAATTCTGCTCGCCCAGCCCTCGGAGCATTCCCTGTAGTTTTAAGCACGACTCCGCGTACTCGCTTTGTGGGTCAGAGTCGCCGACGATTCCACAACCCGCGAACAGTGTGGCCTCTTGTTCGGTAACGAGACCAGAGCGGAGTGCAACGGCAAATTCACCATGACCACCAGCACCAATCCACCCAAGCGGACCCGCGTACCAGCCCCTGTCGAGCTGCTCGACACGTCGAATCGTGGCAAGTGCCTCTTCCCGTGGGAAACCACCAACGGCAGGTGTTGGATGCAAGTCCGCCATCACATCCAGAATGCAGCGACCCGGCAGTAATTCACCAATAATAGGCGTCTCTAAATGCTGTACATTCTTAAGTTTGAGCAGGTGAGGCGTGTCGGAGACATGAACGGAGCTACAATGCGCCAGGAGTGCTTTCCGTACCGTGGCAACGACAACCGCGTGCTCGATACCATTTTTCTCGCTCCGCAATAATTCCGCACCCAAACGTTCGTCTTCTGCCTGTGTTGTGCCACGTGGAGCAGAGCCAGCCAGTGCCATGGTGTGTATTTGTCCATTCTGTGCTTGCACCAATCGCTCCGGTGTGGCACCTATAAAGAATTGTGTGCCGCGTTGCAGCGCGAAAATGTATGTTCCTGGATAGCTCTGACGCAACCTGTTCAAGACAGCACCTATTTCAAAAGATGTTTCTGTTTGCGGCGTCACCTGTACACTTCGTGCCAGGACCACCTTTTCAAACAGACCATCCCGTATATCATGCGCAACCTCAGCTACTTTTTGCATCCATTCTGTGGCTG
>CAXTWV010000031.1:11149-25819 GCA_964248005.1 uncultured Ktedonobacteraceae bacterium
TCTCTTTGCCGATAGCATCAAAGCATTGCGCAACATCGTCTTCGGTGTGAAGGAGTATATTTATGGTGAGCGTCGTAGCATCTTTACTATACCTTAACAAGAAACGTGGCAAGATGAGCAAACTATCGGGAAAACCCGACCAGAGTTGTGTATGCTGATTATCCGGGTCGAAGGCGAAACCGCCAAAGAATATCGGTCCATGTCCATACACAGCGTCAATCTCTTGTATCGTATCGGTGGAGGAGATCACGGCGTCTTGCTGCAATGTTCGCCATTGGGCCGCCGCATCTATCGCACTCGTTCTGCCTGTTGTCTCAATCGTGGTTTCAGTTCCAATACCTAATAGCGCATTGTGTTCAGAAGGTTGCTCCCAGAAAAAAACTTCGCCAAGGCCAGCGTGCTGAATACCCGTGAACGCCTGAATAATCTCATATCGCTCCATCGGAAGCGTAAAACTGGCAATGATACCTCTCTGTAATTGGGTTGCGCGTGCGACTGCATTCCGTAGTGTAGTAAGCAAGGCCGACTTATAGTGGTCAAGAAACGTAGTATATGGTGCGATATGCTGTTCATTGATAAGTGTGTTTGTCATAAAAAGTGTCAATCTGTCGTGTTCATAGGCGACGTATTTGCAATTACAAAAACAAGGGCATCTGCAAGGGGATGCCCTTGTCGCTCTCGTTATCATCTTACTCATATTGTAGGGCGTGTGAGAAGATGATGCAAAAAAGAGATAATTAAAGCTTCGCTCGCTCATATTGTGCAGCCCATGGAAAGTCATAGCCTAGCACATGGGCGGCTCGCAGAGGCCAGTAGGGATCACGCAAAAGTTCGCGTGCGAGCGCCACCACATCAGCTTGTCCGCTCTGGATAATCTCGTTGGCCTGCTCTGGCTCCGTAATCAGACCTACCGCAGCAGTTGGGACACCACTTTCATGCCGAATCTGTTCCGCGAAGGGAACTTGATAATTAGGGGCAACAGGGACCTTTGCGGTGGCTACGTTGCCGCCACTCGAAACGTCAATCAGGTCAACGCCATGTTCTTTGAGTGTCTGCGCAATCTCAACGCTATCCGCAATAGTCAGTCCACCCTCGGTCCAGTCAGTGGCGGAGAGACGCACAAACAGTGGTAGTGTATCAGGCCATACCTGACGTACTGCGTCAACGGTTTCTAACAAAAAACGCATGCGATTGCGTAGACTACCACCGTACTCGTCGGTGCGCGAG
The DNA here is from genome assembly GCA_964248005.1 of uncultured Ktedonobacteraceae bacterium. Taxonomy (GTDB): domain Bacteria; phylum Chloroflexota; class Ktedonobacteria; order Ktedonobacterales; family Ktedonobacteraceae; genus JBBQVS01. The sequence continues at coordinate 12,377 of CAXTWV010000031.1, forward strand.
TTGGAGAGAGGTGAAAGAAATTCATGGAAAAGGTAGCCATGCGCTCCGTGCAACTCAATAATCTGAAAGCCTGCTTTGAGTGAACGTTGCGTTGCAATACGGAAACTGTGCGTCACCTCAGCGATCTCTTGTTTCGTGAGTTCTTTTGGTAGTGGGTAGGTATCAGAAAAGCGTTGGTGACTTGGTGCCAACGTTTCCCAACGCCCATCTTCTACCGACACCTCACCATGACCACTCCACGGTCGATAGGTGCTGGCTTTTCGGCCTGCATGAGCTAGTTGGATAGCGGGCACTGCTCCCTGTTCTTTTATGAATGTAGAGATGCGTGAGAGCATGTCAATGTGTTCGTCACGATAGATACCAAGGTCTTGTGGAGAGATGCGACCTCGCGCCTCGACTGCTGCGGCTTCTGTCATGACGAGTGAGGCACCGCCAACCGCGCGACTGCCCAGGTGAACGAGATGCCAATCCGTAGCAAAGCCATCAATAGATGAATATTGGCACATAGGTGAAACCATGATACGGTTGCGTAACGTAATATCTTGTAATGTCAATGGTTCAAACAGCGAAACTGTAGACACGTAGAATAAACTCCTCTGTATTCCTGGAATTGTGCGAATAAATAGTGCTTAATAGAGACAACATCTGTAGAAAGACCTGTTATTCCTTGATTTGTGGTACTAGACGAAGTACAATATGTTCCATATAATATTCTTTGCAAGAAAAGATAAAGCAAGAAAAGAAAAAAAGAGATATAGTAAGAAGTAGGGACACGTGTGTCGTGAGGAGAAAAGAGAGGAAATTCAATGCTACAAGAAACAATGCGTATCCCCATCGGGGAAACCTTACGCCAAATGCGTCGTCAACAGAGCCTCACACAAACGGAGTTGGGTGCAGACCGTTTCTCGAAGTCGTATATCAGTGCGGTCGAGCGTGATAAGATTGTCCCTTCTTATGAAGCATTGCACTTTTTCGCGGAACAGTTGGGGCAGCAGAAAGATTACTTTGAAAAGCAATTTCTGCAAAACGAAACAAGTACGTCTACGGTTATTGGAAATGATGCACAGCTGTATGCTTATAGTGAGCAGCGTGTGCAAGAAAAAATACTCCCATTGCTAGACTTCTTATTGGATGGCAACGAATTTTACTCACTTCCTCTCCTCAGCGATTTTTCACCACTTGCTCCTGAGGTTGCCGCAAACCTTTCGTCTGATATCCAGGGCCGCTACGCTTTCCTATCCGGGTTGATTGCGCAACAAAAGGAAGATTTTTCTACCGCACTCCAATTGTTAGAGCAAGCCTTAGCACTTGCACCAGGAAAGTATCGTCCCGCTATTCTTGATGCGCTTGGCACAAACTATTATTATGTACAGTCTTACTACATCGCAATAGACTATCATAAACGCTCTCTCACCTTGTTGAAAGAGTTACTGGACGCGGGAGTGGAGAAAGATGAACTCGCGGCATTGATTGCGCTCCGTTTAAAGGTTGAATTTCATTGCGGCAATGACTACTATGCTTTAGGAGCGCATCAGTTAGCACGTGAGCATTTCGAGCAAGCACGTCTATACCTACGCTCAGCGCAAGATATAAAAACAGCCGCACAACTCCATCTCAAACTCGGCTATTGTACCTATGCCGATGTCTATCATCGTACAGCCCTCGTTTACACTAAGAATACTACTGTAGATGAGACTGAGCGTGAGTTTCAACGTGCCATTAGTTACTTTGTACAAAGTAGAACACTCTATCAGGTGAGTAGTGACCGTCTTGGAGAGGTAAGGGCACGTCTTTCACAGACAATGGTGCTGCTTGACTTAAGTACACGAAGACGACAGGTCGCGGAGGAGAAAGCAAAGACACTGGATAAGATGTCGATTGTGAATTGTGCTTCTCTCCTCGACGAAGCTGAGGAGCAGTGTCGCCAAATTCTTCTGGGTTGGGAAACTGATGCGATCTATCCCACCTCTGAATTAGAGATACTCCTTTATACTGCTTTGGCGTATCTTATTCGTGTCGCCGCGCAACGTGCCGCTATCGCGCATCTGAATGGATATGCAGACACTGCACGCCGTGAACGCTCTGTCGCTACCTATCTCTGCCAGGAAGTGGTAGATACGCTTGCGAAACCAGTATTCCCCTGGGCATTGATACACGAGGTCGCAACGTTCAAGGAAGGCTCTATTGTCAGCAGTACACAAGCCTTACCAAGCATACCAGAAATAGCACTACACTCAAATGTATCACTGCGCCATGATATAACACGCTCCGCTGTGCTCTTCGCGCTTGGCGAAGTCGCGGAAGTGTTGGGACATGCCGCGACACAAACAGGATATGCCGAAGCATGCTATGAACGTGCTAACCTGAGTTTCCGTGCCGCACTTGATGCATATCGGCTGGTCGTTTCTATACAGGAGCATGATAGAAGCTACCTCTATCGTGTGTACCAACGCTGCATTGATATGTTGGAAGAGCGCAAACAGATAAGGCCAGCCACGGAAGAAAAAACGAATCATGCACTTTTAGATTTTCTTAGAGATGCTTTACAAACATCATACACACTTGCCTTGTAATTCTTGTAAAAATGTTACATACTATTCTTAATGTGAGGAAAGTACAAGGAATTCTTTGTGCTTCTGTGGTTAGTTGAGAAGAAGGGTAGCATGCAAGAAAACAAGGAAAGGCAGGAGACGTACATACCAGTTGTGGCAACTGCACAAATTACGGCACGGCATACAATGGGACGTATCCCAATTGCATTGGCAGACAAACCTGAGTGTATATGTGGCATGGCGCGGCGTGTTGGCTATACAGGTATAGGAGATAACGATCTTGCCATTTATCGGCTTAAGGTGAAGGAACATGCAAACGCCAACGCTATGATGCTGCCCACGCTGTTTGTGGTGGATGAGGGCTTATTTGTAGACTATAATATGTGGCAAAAAAAACATGAATGTATTGCGGATTAAACGATGAAATGTCTGTAGGGGTCTAATTCATTACACCCTGGTGGCAATGGATACCGTCCAAAGGATTGGTGAAACGTTTCACCATCCTTCCAACATTGTTGATTGCCACCAGGGTGTAATGAATTAGACCCCTACAGACGGTGATAATGGCAATGAAAAGTAAAATGTACTGCCTACGTTTGGTGTGCTTTCCAGCCACATACGGCCCCCTTGCTGGATGACGATTTCGTGTGCTATATAGAGGCCAAGTCCTAGCCCATCAGCTTTCTCGTGTGTACTGGCGCGGTAAAATCGATCAAAGATGTGTTCCTGTTCTTCCTCGCTGATGCCATAGCCTTCGTCGCGTACCGCCACAATCACAAGGTCAGTTGTGTCTGTCGCATAGGTCAACGAGACGTTGACAGGTTTACCAGCCGGACTATATTTGAGCGCGTTACTCACGAGATTATTGAGCACTTGCTCGACACGCGCGGCATCTACGGTACCAATAGCCGCGTCGGTGCTTGCGGTAAATTCAATAGGATGTTTGTTCTCGTCAGCGACCCTATGTAGTTCGATGGCACGTCGTATAAGTTCTACGATATCAACTCCCTCAGTTGTATGGAGTTCAAATACCTTGCCGCTTAAACGGGTCACATCGGTCATCTCGCCAATCATCGCGTTCATTTTGTTTGTCTGGTACACAATCCTATCAAGGTTGTTGACCCACTGTTCAAATTGTCCACGCTGACTATCCTTATCGCTCAGTTGCGTTGCATGCTTTTTAAGACTCCTGAGTAGGATTTGCGCGTTGCCCAGGATCGTCGTGAGGGGAGTACGCAGTTCATGTGTGGTAAGTGACAAGAAATCATCCTTGATCCCATCAAGCCGCTCTAGTTCGCGTCGCGCCTGTACCTGCTCCGTGATATCAACCATGGAGACAAGCATAAAACGGATCATACCAGTTTGTTCTGTATCCATAATTGGCGTCAGGGTGTAATCCCAAATTGTCTCTCGACCATCCTGCGCGAAGGTATATGACACTTCTGGTAGGCGTATTGAGGTATGTGTCTCCTGCGCTGTATTCCAAATTGCTTCAGCTTGCTCATATGGGGTGACAATAGTATTTTCATGCCAGGTACTTCCAATTTCGTTGCCAGCTTCTGAGCCATAGGCACGCGTAAGTGTGGCAAGATAATTGGGACTCGCTATGAGTAATTTGGTAGTCGTTATATCGTACAGTGCGAGTAGGGCAGAGGATGTATTATCGAAGATAAGCTTTAGTCGCTTACGCTCTTCTGTGGCCTCGCGTATATGTTGCTCTGTTTCATCCAATGCATAGATGATGACACCATTGACGTGTCCCTGTATATCGTGTGAAGGCACAAGCGTATAGACGAAGTAGCTTTCTTCTTGTGTGTTTTGTTGATATGAGCCTGTATGTGTGGATGGTAAAGTACGAATCTCGTCCCGTTGATAGACTTCGTGTGCCTGTTGAATCAGTTTCATACCTAGCTGAGTTTCCCAGAACAGATCCATTACTTCATCTACTGGATGACCTTGTGGCACGCGGCTTTCAAGCATATGTGCATAACTAGGATTGAATGCTTCCACGATGAGATTAGGGCCGCGTAACACGAGAATGTAAAATGGGGCCAGCTCGACAATCTCCGCGAGACGTACCCGTTCACTATCAAGTGTCTGCGCAAGCTCCTGCAACTCATTTGTACGTGCGCGTAACTCGTCGTTGGTAGTCTCCAACTCTTCGTTGGTGGCCTGGAGTTCTTCGTTGTTGGTCTCTAGCTCTTCGTTGGTAGCCTGGAGTTCTTCGTTGGTAGTCTCGAATTCCTCGACGGTTGCCTGCAATTCTTCGTGTGTCAGCATCAGTTCTTCATTGGCAACCTGCAACTCTTCGTTCGCATCCATTAGTTCTTTGTTGACGTAACTAATCCGTTTATTTGTCGTCCCCAACTCGTTCATAAGCTGTTCTTGTTCAGTCTGTGCTGCTTCTAACTGGCGTCGAATCTGCACCTGCTCGGTGACATCGCTCACGCTGATAGCAGCAAATTCGGATGTATTTACGTCTATCTGCATAAGGGCCATAGAGAGACTTAAAAAGCGTCCGTTTCCGCCAGAGGCAACCTCTAATTCTATCTCGGAGAGCGTTACCGCATTGCGTTCTCGAAAGACGGCATCGATGGCAGTACGTGTTGTTGCATAGGGAATGCCACGCACAGCATGTAAAAAATCCTGGTCATTGATCACATCTCGTAAGCCTAATAAGCGGCGTGCGGCACTATTAGCAGTGAGGACGCGATAAGTACGGTCGATCACAACAACTCCGATGGGCAGGAAGCGTAGAAGTAACTCATTGAAGCGTCGTAGTTGTCCAAACTCGGTTGTTGTAAGTGAGGTATCTTGTTCGTTGGATGTTGTCATGCTTTTGTTTGGGCGGCTTGTGCCACGCCCCTCCAGACGAGGTGTCGCGAGTTCGGGCATGCGTTGTCGTCGTACCGAGGGCAAGACATTACCCGTGCAGCGATATACCTTCCATTGTTTGTTGACAAGCTCAAGGTATGATTGAGCAGGTCGCACGGTTTCGGCTTTTCCAAGAAAGAGATAGCCATCAGGGGACAGCGAAAAAGCAAATTGGTTGAGCACATACTCTTGCAATTCAGGTGAGAAGTAAATCAGAACATTTCGGCATAACACAAGATCAATGCGCGGAAAAGGAGCACTACGGCTTAGATCTTGTTGTCCGAAGATAACCATTTGGCGCAGCATTTTTGAGATGCGATAGCCTTGATCGACATGTTCAAAGAACCGGTCTCGATACTCGTTTGGCATACCTTTGAGCAAACTTTCCGAGTAGATGCCGCGACGCGCAAAGGTAATTGCTGCCTCATCCAGATCGGTCGCGAAAATCTTGATACTCCATTCGGACAACTCTGTCCCTAACATATCGCTGAGAAGCATCGCCAGTGAATAGGGTTCTTCACCTGTTGCGCAGCCCGCTGTCCAGAAACGGAGTACTTTGTCACGCTCACGTGCCTTCTCAATCAGCTTAGTCAATATCTCATGTCTGATATAGGCGAAGGCTTCGGTATCGCGGAAAAACTGCGTGACATTGATGAGAAACGCTTTGACTAGCTCACCAATTTCTTCTGGATAGCTACGCAAATATTCTACGTAATCGCGTGTGGTATGGACGTGTGTCACTGTCATGCGACGCCCTATACGGCGCAGAATGGTTGATGTTTTATATTGACGAAAGTCAACACTAGCCTGGCGGTTTACCAGCTCAAGAATTTCGTGCAAGGTATCCTCAGTGTGTTCTTCTGTCTGCACGATGGTGGCTCCCGAAAGGAGGTTAGAGAGCAAGGGTCCGATGTTTTCAACATTCACTTCAAAGTCTACAATTGTGGGTGGTAGTGCCAGGGGCATCGATGGATAGCGTGCTGTATGAGGGTCTTGCACGATCACAGTGCCACCCGCGTTTTTGACATTAACCGCACCGACCGCGCCATCTGAACCTGAGCCTGTAAGAACCACAGCTATCAAACGGTCTCCGTACACTTCTGCCGCACTAGAGAGCAATGCGTCAATGGATGGACGTGGACGCTTAGGACGGTCTTCTTGTACCTCAACATGATGGTCCTTCACGAGAATATGCCGATTCGCGGGAACAACATACACCTTTCCCGGTTCAAGCTTACTACTCGACGTGACCAGGATAACAGGAAGAGTCGTCCGTCGCTGCAAAATATGATCAAGGTTACTCGGACGATTTGGATCAAGGTGTTGAGCCAGCACGATAGGGGCTGGAAAATCTGTGGGCAAGGTACTGACAAGAATAGAAAGTGCCTCAATGCCTCCAGCAGAGGCTCCTACGACGACGAGATCGCCCACCGTAGATTGTGTGTTTTCAATGTTATTCATAGTTCCTATTAGATCACCAATCTTTGTATGACGGTTTTTCGTAGGGACCGATTCATCGCGTCCGTTTGGCCTCTCGATCCCCGAACAAGGACGCGATGATGCTGTTACGGATATCTGTAGGGACCGATTTATCACGTCCTCTTGGCATATCAACCATCGACGAGGACGTGATAAATCGGTCCCTACCATCGACGTATCATGATTATTTTGTTAAACCCCATAATCGGTCCCTACGAGACGCTATTTTCTTGGCGAGCATCATCTTCCTGCGCGACTGGAATTGCTGTTTCGCTTTTCTGCAACGCGGATACAAGTAAATCAACACGTTTCTCCGCTTGCTTCTGTCGTTCTTCAAAACGTTGTGCCATCAGCGTATACCCATCTCGACGTGCTTGTTCCGCCATTTTGCGCGAGATACTCGCTTGCTCTTCCAGCGTTTTCAATGCCGTCCACATTGCTTCTTCAATCGCGTCTGATTGTTCCGCCATCATGCTATCAACGGAGAAGGCGTGACCAACACGGCAACGAAAGCGTAGTAAGCTCTCGTCTTGTATTTCCCACAATACACCCCCGCACTCTGGGCATGAATATTGTGATGGCGCACCAATACGGGTGTCGTTCTTTTGACGTGAAAGATCCATTTTTGTGAGACTCAATTCATTCTGCATGTCTTCGGGTACGGGCTGTTCCATCGTTGTATCGACCTCCATAGCGACGAGGTTAACGATTTTGGATCCGATATCGGCAAGCGGTAACACATAATCGACCCGGACATGTTCTACCGCGCTTTGTGGCATACCGGGGTAAAACGCATCATCTGGGTCTTGTACAACTGCGATTCCTTCCCGTCGCTTAATGGCTAATAAGCCCGCGGTGCCATCATCTAATGCACCAGTGAGGACAACGCCGATAACTCTGGGGCCATAGTTGCTTGCGGCTGAACGGAAGAGCACGTCAACGGCTGGACGGTGGCGGTTCTCTTTGGGGCCGCGCACAATACGTAGATGTCCATCTTCAAGCAGAATATGATGGTCCGGCGGAGCAATGTAAATACGCCCATGTTCAAATCTGGTACCGTCTGTTGGGTGCAGTGCAGGTAGTTGTCCAGAACGGCTGAGTATTGTTGGCAGCATACTTGGGCTTTGTGGTGGAATATGGAGTACCACAAAGACCGCAGCTGGTAAACTTGCGGGTAATGCACGCACAAGCTTTACCAGTGCCTCGACGCCTCCTGCCGATGCTCCTACTACAACAATATCGTGTCCCGCCACGACTTCTCTCCTTCAACCATACGAGAAAGCTTTTGAACTTTAGTATACGGCTTTTTGTAGAAAATGACAAGAGAGTGAGTGTGCAAAGCTTGCTTTGCACACTCACTCTCTTGTCATTTTCTACAAAAGATTTTACTGTTTCTGACCACATGCGAAATAGATCGAAAAATAGCAGTGATTGCTCTCCCACTCTCTACGCATCGCTAATGATAGTCTATCATATTCTGCTGGCGAGAGTTTGAAACGGTCAATAATTTTCGGCTTTACTGCTTGATTGTACGAAACCATATCAGAGGCCGTCATGTTGCCAAGGCGACCGCCCCAATTTCCAATTGGCAAGTCTATACGGTAGGTCTGGATGTTTATAAGACCAGCCGCATGAAGAAAATTTCCTATATTTATACTTACACGCGGGTCGATGCCACGTGTGCGGGCAACATCAAACCCCCACGTAGTCAGTTGCTGTATAGCTGGCCCGGCATGGTGCATTATCAGGTCCGACTCTACCAACTCGACCCATCCGCCCGAACGCGTGACGCGTGCCAGCTCTCGCACAGCGTGGTTCCAACCGTTGACAGGTAATGCCATGTGTAGAAAGCGTTGATGCACGAAGTCAAAGGTCATATCAGGAAAGGGAAGTTCCTGAAGTACATTACCAGGTATAAATCTATAATTTGTGGGAACAGTGGTGCTCTCTCTTGAAGCCGTAGGGTCAACATCCAGACCAAATACTTTTGTGCGTGGAAACTGCGTTGCCATCTCATATGCCCAGCGTCCAGTTCCACAGCCGACATCGAGGATACTTTTGGGATTCTGAATAGGCGCGGTATAATTGCTTTGTACCGCATAGCGCATCAGGAAATGTTGAAAGTCTAGCCTATTGATCTCACGTGTATCATTGGGCAAAAAATATGGTGCGGCACTTGTATCTATAAGCGTTTCGGACCAAAGAAATTTCTCTTCTTCGGGTCTATCCAGAACGGCCTGTCCTGCTCGTTTCCCTCCACGTCCTCCTTGAAACCAAGAAAGCCATTTCATCACTGCTGTACCGTCCTTCTCTGTTCTGATGATGCCTCAAGCGTACACGTATTTCTCTCTTCTCACGCATTGATGGTATCAATAAAAATAGTTACGTGTCAACAAAAATAAGTATATTTCTCTATACTTGTGTGTGATAATGTACATAAAGATGTATTTATTCTGTTTCTCACACTCCTATTACATGATAGATACAGCCATAAAAATGGGTATAATGAAGAAAATAACAGGATAGTGACTAGCCAATTTGGGGCAGTTAATTGCTGTTGTAGGGGTCTAATTCATTACACCCTGTGGGCATGTACGAATGATGGAGGACGTAGTACCGTGTGCCAACCCTTGCCGAGATTGTGGTGTGCCAAAGGGTGTAATGAATTAGACCCCTACGGATGTGTTTTACCCACAAACATCTCGCAAACGGATATAATGAGGGAAACATTTCTTCTAGCGGATAAAGGAGGCACCGAATGACGACTCTACGGAGAGATCGTACACCGTTATGGGAACCAACGGAAGCGACGCGGCAACAGGCAAATATGACCAAGTACATGCGCTGGCTTGAAGACACGAAGGACTTGCACTTCACGACACGCGCCGAACTCTGGCAATGGTCCGTTGACTCGCTTGAAGATTTTTGGGCGTCGATCTGGGACTATTTTTCTGTGAAAGCTTCTAAACCGTATACGACTGTTTTGGTAGAGAGGAAAATGCCAGGGGCGTCCTGGTTTCCAGGTGCTGAACTTAACTATGCGGAACATGTTTTTAGAAACGCATCGTCTGAGCGGCCCGCGCTCCTCTTCCGTTCTGAGCGTCATACTCTACGAGAAGTCTCATGGGACGAATTAGCCACAAAGGTCGGGTCTCTTGCTCACGCGCTACGCGAGTTAGGAGTACAGCGTGGAGATAGAGTAGTGGCTTACATGCCCAATATACCAGAGACGCTGATGGCGTTTCTCGCCTGTGCAAGCATTGGGGCGATATGGTCAAGTTGCGCCCCGGATTTCGGTACAAGTACAGTTGTTGATCGTTTCAAACAGATAGAGCCAAAGGTTCTTTTTGCCATCGATGGGTATCAGTATGCTGGCAAGACGTTGGACCGACGCACGATTGTGGCAGACTTACAGCAAGCATTGCCAACAGTCGAAAAAACGGTGCTCTTCCCCTATCTTCTTGGCGATGCTGAACCTATCACACTTGCGAATACGGTGGCATGGAGTGAACTACTTACGCATCCGTCTTCATTGACATTTGAACAGGTTCCCTTCGATCATCCTCTTTGGATTCTATACTCTTCTGGTACAACAGGTTTGCCAAAGGCGATTGTGCAGGGACACGGCGGTATCCTGTTAGAACACCTGAAAAACGTCTCCCTGGAACTCGATCTGAAAGCAGGTGATAGATTTTTCTGGTTTACAACAACGGGCTGGATGATGTGGAACCTGCTCATCGGCGGTTTACTCGTTGGCGTGACTGTGCTGATGTATGATGGTAGCCCCGGCTATCCTGACATGGGCACACTTTGGAAGTTCGCTGAAGATACGGGCATGACGCTTTTTGGCACGAGTGCGGGATACATCGCGGGATGTATGAAAGCAGGTATTACTCCAGGCAAGACATACAATCTGAGCAAGATACGCGAGATCGGTTCCACTGGCTCACCGCTCCCGCCGGAAGGCTTTCACTGGATTTATGAGCAGGTTAAGTCTGACGTATGGCTGGCTTCTATGAGTGGCGGCACCGATGTCTGCTCTGGCTTTGTTGGCGGCTCTATTCTGTTGCCTGTCTATGAGGGTGAGATACAGGCGCGTGGACTAGGTGCGAAGGTTGAGTCATTTGATGAGCAAGGGCAACCACTTATTGATGAAGTGGGCGAATTGGTGATTACTGAACCGATGCCCTCTATGCCGCTTTTCTTCTGGAATGATGAGGGAGGCAAACGCTATCTCGATAGCTACTTCGAGATGTATCCTGGCATCTGGCGACATGGCGACTGGATTCGCATTACTCCTACGGGAAGCGCGATCATCTATGGGCGCTCCGACTCCACAATTAATCGGCAAGGTATTAGAATGGGCAGCAGTGAGATTTACCGTGTTGTCGAAGGCTTTCCAGAGATACTCGATAGTCTCATTGTTGGCGTCGAACTTCCAGGTGGCAAATACTATATGCCACTCTTTGTGGTCATGCGCGACGGTGTAGCACTGGATGATAGCTTAAAGGCGCGTATCAAAGAGCAACTACGGCGCAACGTGTCCCCACATCATGTGCCCGACGAGATACTACAGGTTGCAGAGGTGCCGCGTACACTGAGTGGTAAGAAGCTTGAGGTACCAGTCAAAAAGCTGTTCCTGGGTATGCCGATTGAGAAGGCCGTCAGTGTGGATGCAATGGCGAATCCGCAGTCTATTCAGTACTTCATTGACATGGCACAAGAGAAAAATCTCTTGAAGGAGGCGAGGTAAGTATGCAAATTGAAGAGACAATAGCTATCCGCACAGGCGAAAGTTTTGATTTGCCAGCGATAGAACAGTATCTTCGGAAGCATATCGAGGGGCTGGGTGAAGGCACGTTGCAGGTGCGCCAGTTTCCTTCTGGTGCCTCTAACCTGACCTACCTGCTTCAAGTTGGCGCGTGGGAAGGTGTGTTGCGTCGTCCACCTTTTGGACCTGTGCCACCAAAGGCACACGATATGGAGCGTGAGTCGGGCTTACTTGCAAAGGTGCATCCTGTCTTCTCACTCGCACCCAGGCCGTATGTCTTTTGTGACGATTTGAGCATCATGGGTGTGCCATTCTATGTCATGGAGCGCAAACGCGGCGTGGTGTTGAACGATACCTTGCCGCCAGGAGTGACGCCGAGCGAGGAGATTGGGCGCCGCATCTCATTGACAACGGTGGATACGCTAGTACATATTCACGGTATTGATTGGCAAGCGGCTGGACTGGGAGTACTTGGGCATCCCGAAGGCTTTCTGGAACGACAAGTCAAAGGCTGGATCGAACGCTATGCGCGTGCTAAGACGGACGACATAGCGCAGGTCGAGCCGCTCACGCAATGGCTTGTAAAACACACACCGTCGAGTCCCGCTCCATCGCTCATCCACAATGATTTTAAACTGAACAACATGCTGTTCAGCCTTGAGGATGTGACACAGGCTACCGCTGTACTGGATTGGGAGATGGCAACCATTGGCGACCCACTCTTCGATCTCGCTATCTCACTTGGCTACTGGGTGCAACCAGACGATCCAGAGGAAATGAAGGCGGTCTTGCCAGCCGTGACAACCATGCCCGGCTTTCTCACGCGTACACAATTCATCGAGGCATACGCGCAAAAGAGCGGACGTGATATCTCCTCGATGCAATTCTACATGGCCTTCGCGTACTTCAAACTGGCAGTAATTCTCCAGCAGATTTACGCGCGTTGGAAACGTGGGCAAACACAAGATGCCCGCTTCAAGGTATTCGGCGACCGTGTACATACGCTGGTATTGCACGCCGTATACCTGACAGAGAGTAATAACGTGTAATATAAAGACGGTAGGGGCAGCAATTCATTGCGCCCAAAGATGGGTCGGGAGGGGGACACGGTGGCAACTTTTCTCCCGCCCTTTCGTTTGCCCCGCCACCCCCATCTTTGGGCGCAATGAATTGCCGCCCCTACCGTTGCATCGTACCTATAATTCGTTAAAGGAATACAATTTATATGGCTTTTCCCCCATATCCTACGACTGACCGCCAGAAGAAACTTGTTGGCATTGCACGCGAACTGGCTACCACCTTCGCGAAGCGTGCGAATGAGAACGATTGGGCGGGTCGATTTCCTATCGAAAATTATAAAGACTTGCAAGCGTCGGGCTATTTGACACTGACCGTGCCACGTGACTTTGGCGGTTGGGGTGCTGACCTGCTCGAAGTCTCGCTGGCACAGCAACAACTCGCTCAAGGTGATGGTTCTACCGCGCTTGTGATGAGTATGCATCTCAACAACGTGGCGAAGTTAGCGGAAAACGTGACGGGTCCCAACGCCTTTTTTGAACGTCTCTGTTCTGCCGTTGTGAACGATGGCGCGATTATCAACAACGCGGCGAGTGAACCCGCAACGGGCAGTCCCAGTCGCGGAGGCAGACCGACTACAATCGCACGTCGGCAAGCAGATGGTTCATGGATTGTGACAGGTCGCAAGACATTTACAACGGGCAGTCCCGTACTCACGTTCTTCATCGTCACCTGTAGCATTGAAGATAC
>CAXTWV010000032.1:0-25732 GCA_964248005.1 uncultured Ktedonobacteraceae bacterium
AACCTTTTTGCTGTTGATACGAGGCATGTGTTTGGGAGAGCCGTACAATCGCTGCATGAAACGCTTCGTCTGCATCTGCTCCCAGAGATGGTGGTACGCACTATGCACAATTTCAACTTCCGTTTTTTGCAAATTCATGATCAAAACCTTTCTAGTCATAGATAACACAAAGAGCCTATTTGGAGGCATAAGAAAACAAGGACACAAGAATAAAGGGTTTCCTAACGGAGATGTGAATAATCTCTTCGAGGTAGATACAAACAAAGTATATCACATTATTTCTTGCTCTCTTGTGTTATTGTTAAGCCATAAAAGTTTTACAGAAAGGTAACTACCTAATACATGCAAGGCAACTTCTATGGCTATCAACATCAGCGCTTCTTGTTCCTCCTCGGTTGGGGTATGCTGAGCGTCATCACAGGTTTCGGGCTACAACTCAACTCAAAACTGTTCTGGAAACAGTTTGGTATACAGACCCTGCTCTGGGGTGCAATAGATGCCGCGCTTGCCCTCTATGGCATTAGTAGTAGTGACAAAAAGGGTAAACGCTACATTCTCGGCGAATTTGGCCCAGCAGATGAACAAAGAGAGGCGCGAACCTTTTACCGCATCCTTCTCATCAATACAGGCTTAGACGTTGGCTACATTGCTTTTGGTGCGTGGCTTATGGGGCGTTTTCAAACTCGTGCAGACCGTCGAGGTATGGGTCTCGGCATCCTCATACAAGGTCTCTGGCTTTTTCTCTTCGACGGCCTCGTCTCGCAAGAAGTTCGCTCAAATTGGAAAATGTAAATAGAGGAAAAATGGATGTCACTAGCACGACCGATCACATTCGGTCGTGCTAGTGACATCCATTTTTCCTCTAAAACAATCCCAAAGAACACAAAATCTGCCGTTGAAAATCAAACACGTTTACCTTACATGCTGTAGCGTAGACACAATAACCGCAACCAGAACAATACCACCAACAATGGCAAGCACAATTCCAATGATCGGCAGAAGCAATACTGCAAATGTTGCCCTGCCACCACGCAAGCGGTGAACTGCCATCGTCATGAAAATTTGCAGCACGATGTTGTATATGGCGACTAAGCCTCCAAGTATGCTTCCAACAAAAGGAATCAACGTAAGAAGAAGAATCACAATGACAAGCGGGACATAGAACAAGAAGTAGCTGTACATATATGTCAGGAATGTTCCCGTACCTCCAAACGCTTTAGCGATCAGGTGATAGATACCCAGACTGATGAAGAGAGCCAGTGGAGTAAGCACGATATAGGCAAATGGAAGCACACTGAAGGAACTTCTCAGTGTGTTCAGTGACGCAGCTGGAAGGTTTTGTGCATTGAATAGCGTGGGAAGAGTCAGGTTAACGTAGGCAAAGCCAAAAAGCACGGTCAGAATAGTGACGGCAAGAATTTGTACCCACACAATATTCCATGCAGCCTTGCCCTGCTCCGCTGCAAATGTCGCCGCTCCTGGCTTTGTCAACACGCGGATATACTGGCTTGGAAGTTGGCGAATAGCTGTGCCAAGTGGAAGTGGTGTGCTAGCAGGTGTGATGTTAGGGTTGTTAGAACCATAACTTCCAGGTCCACCCGGCCCGTTAAGATCATACTCAGGATTTGTACCATAACCATACGGTCCCTGTGGTGGACCAGGATAGGATGGTGGATAATTAGGAGGTGGACCATATGGTCCTTGTTGAGGCGGACCATAATATGGCGGTTGAGGAGTGTTACCATAATTTTGCGCTGGGTCTTGATTTGAATTGGGGTCCTGGTTCGGTGTGTTAGACATTGCCGTTACTCCCTTTTCTGCTACAATTATACAGGTACTACTTATAGCAAGCAGCTAAGCTAAAACGTGTACTATAGTAACATAACAAAGGAAGTTAGTCTATGCTACAAAAAGGAAGCCCTAATCTACACAGAAGTCAAAAATTATGAAGCTCAAATAATTATCAGAATATACGAAATACTATAGGGGCTAGAATTCATTACGCTCTCCTACCACTAACTATTGGACCGAGAGCGTAATGAATTCTAGCCCCTACAGACATTTCTCATCTACAAGGTAGCTCTGCGTGCTTGTATTTCATTACCTACGAAGCCAAAGCCCACGACTGCGGCTAATAAACCAGTTACAAGGTGAAGAACATGATCTGCTATGCTGAGGTGCATAAGCCCTAAAAACAATCCACTATCAGTTCCAAAGGAACCTGCTGGGAAGTAAAGTGCAGGAATAAGGCCAAGCAATCCCAACACGATATAGATGACCCCAAAGCCCTGATTAAAGCGGCGCGAAAATCCCGTGAATGCTGCTGCAATACCAAGTATTCCAAAAAGAAGATGAACAATACTATGTATTGTATCTACATCGAATATGCCTAGTTCTGCACGCACTCCAGTAGAATTTTCCATTGGCGTCAAAAAGCCAACAATCGCAACTAATAAAAAGACAACACCAAGCCCAAGCGCAACAATGCGGTTCAAAGTCCAAACGGAGTCATTTCGTTGTACCAATGTCTTTCTCCTAAAATGATAATGGCTACACACAAAAGAATAGAACGTGTGCATTCAACACGAACTTCACACACTTTTGGTTTCATTGCTCTTCCCCAATTTCAATACTACTTATATAGACTCTTCATTAGGCTCTACCCATGCGATATTTGTTGTCATAATATAAGATAAGGTCTACTTCCGCGCTCGTAAAATCATAGTGCTTTGCTAATACCCTATCAATCTCATCTACGAGAGGCTTTGAACACACCATCCGATATTCTTCAATCTCAATCCTATCACCTGTTCTTGTATTTCTTGTACTATATACTGCGTGCTTTTGAATATCCTCTTCCAAACGTCGTGCTAACTCAAGTAACTGCTCATCTGTACACATCTTATCAGGCACAGGAAAACTCTGTACAAGTGCATGTGAAAGATGAAAGCCATCAGAATATGTGGCAAACCACAGATAAAACAGCGAACTATTCATCAATGCGCACACAACAGAAGCCCTTCTTTCATCTTTAAAATAAAGGAAGCGTCCATGTCGGGGGCGCGTTACCATCCCGTTTTTCTTATAGTAGGGAGTATGGCGTGTCGCCTTCATCCACGTATTCGTTGCCTCCTGATAATACAGTGCATACTCAGTTTTCACAGGAGACACCAGCAGAGACAGCATATTCGTATCTGCAATGGTAATCATTTTCTGTACAATATCTTCTTGTAGCCGTGAGCCAAGCTTAGGGAAAACACCTTCTCTGTGTCTATGTCGTACTTGTGTATATACAATGCGCTCAAGCAATGTGGAGCGTTCGGAGGTATACCAGCGCTGAATAGATGTCACATACGTCTTATATGTGCAGAGAGATTGACCATTTCGCTTACCCAGCAGAAGCGTTAACCGTTGATACGCACCTTCAAAGAGGCGACAAGGAAAAATATCAAAATTTGCTAACCACAGCATAGACGTATTTGTATGCAACGTCCTTCTCAATCTATCAAAGCGTTCGCCACCGCATAAACTAAGTGGGACAACAAAGCCCACATAACTATGTGCTGTATTGCAGTGCGAAAGCGAACGTTCAACAACCTCCGCATACATGTTGCCATATGCCCTGTTCCCACCACTTATCATCGCATCGTGTGCCATCTTGTTATATTCCACAAAAGGAGGGTTGCCAATAATCACATCAAAGCCAGCGCATCGGTTGGAAAAAGCCACTTGCCATGTTGTATCTGCTAGTGCATTACCAGCACAAACGTTCCATTGTAGGGACCGATGTATCACGTCCTCTTGGCATTTCGATATCCGACGAGGACGTGATACATCGGTCCCTACGAGGGTTCTGTCATCAACGCTATTTGTTACAAGCGTTAAAGAAAGTCGCATTATACAGACTTCAACGGCTTCTGGCATAATCTCTATCCCATAGAGATTGTTGACGAGGAGTTCTCCGAAACCCTGAGCAGTAATGCAAGTAAGAAGCGTGCGAAATGCGGCGTAACAGGTGGTGTCAATTTCGCATCTCGGAACGGAGAACAAGGGCACCCACAAGGGGATGCCCCTCCCATACAACCAATGCGTGGGAGTCGCTTCGTCTATGGGAGGGGCATCCCCTTGCGGATGCCCTTGTTCCACCTCATCCCATCTTTCTACAAATTGCTGCATACGTTGAAAACACGCTTTGTATAGTTCCGCGAGCATCGTCATAGCAGCAAGCAAAAACGCACCCGTTCCGCATGTCGGGTCGAGAATAGTCATGCGTTCAAGCGTCCTATAAAACGTAAGCAATAATGGAGGATGCGTACATGTCATGATGATATCCAACACAAAACGTTGTATATCGAGATTATGCGTAATCATATCGGCAACAGATCGTATTTGCCCCTGTTGTAGGAGTGTGTAAAGCTGCTTATAGCGTGCTTGACGTAGAGCATATTCGCGTTCGGTCTCTGTTGGAAGATATGTTGGACAAGAGACAACATCATGAATATAACGTTCTGGCTGAGTACGAAGCAGTCGAGCTTGCAGTGGAGCAATCACAGCAGGGTACACGTCTGTTACTACATTTAAAAGATAAGGTAGAACCGTTCTTTGTACAAGGTACTCGGCAACATCTCCATGTGTATAGTACGCTCCTATCTGCTTCTGATTGATCTGTTGCTCAAACACATAGCCTAGCACATCAGGTTGCACACAATACTCACCCTGCTGATCGTCGATCTGCCACCGATACTCATCCAAAAACGCACCGAGACCAGCTAATTCTGGTCTCGCCTTGAGTTCCTGCAACACTCTTTGTTTCTGTCCAGTACCATGCTGTAAAAAATAGGAGTACATCACACGAAGCACATTCATTGTCACACACAACGAGTCATCACACTGACCTGCAAGAAGCAATGCATGTTCTTCTTTGAAACGCTGATAAAATTGTCGAAGCGTGCGTTGCGAGGTCATTGTTCTACCTCAAATATGTTGTTACTCGTACACAACCTACATCATACTACAGAACGCGTTGGCGTGGCATCGCCGCGCTCCTCCGCGTATAGTAGTGACAGGGCTTGCCCCTGTCATGCAGTATTTATTTTGTCCTGTAGTATTTCTCCTGTCTTGCCCTCGCTCGACCTTTAAACAGCCCTGACTAAACACGTTTTTATTATTGCAAATGCATAACAAAAATGTTACACTGTGCAAACAGTTTGCGAATTGACAAGTAGTACATTCGTTTTTCCAAGAAGTGCGAGGACCTCAATGCTGCTTACTCTTACAACAACCCATCAGCCGGCAACCGATCTTGGATACCTCCTGCATAAGCATCCAGAGCGTCTCCAAACCTTCTCACTTCCCTTTGGCAAGGCACACGTGTTTTATCCCGAAGTCACAGAGGAGCGTTGTACCGCCGCCCTTCTACTCGATATTGATACCGTTCATCTTGTACGGAGTCGTGACAAAGCAGCCGCCCTCGATTCATACGTAAACGACCGTCCCTACGTGGCCTCATCCTTCCTGAGCGTAGCTCTCTCGGATGTGTTTCGTACCGCTATGAATGGACAATGTAAGGCACGGCCCGAACTTGTAGACACTCCCATACCACTACAGGCACATCTTGCCGTTGTGCCGTGTCGCGGTGGTGAGACATTTCTACGTAACCTCTTCGAGCCACTTGGCTATACCGTCACACTCGTACCGCACATGCTCGATGAGATACATCCAGAGTGGGGTATGAGTAACTATTTTACCGTTACACTCAATGCCACTTGTTTGCTCCGTGACCTGCTGACACATCTCTACGTCCTCGTGCCTGTGTTAGACGACGACAAACACTATTGGATTGGCGATGATGAGGTCGAAAAGCTCTTGAGAAACGGCAAAGGCTGGTTAGAGCAACATCCACAACGTGAGCAAATCGTGTCTCGCTACCTCAAGCACAAACACACCCTCACGCGTGATGCCCTTGCTCGTCTCGCTGTGGAAGAGCAACAAGAACTAGCAGAAAGCGTCGAGGCTCAAGCAAACATCGAAGACGCAGAACCTGAACAACCCCTGTACGGGTCAGCTTTAGCACACCCCAGTTTGCACACACAACGCCTGCAAACGGTCGTATCCGTATTGCGTGAGAGGAATGTGAAGCGTGTGCTTGACCTCGGCTGTGGTGAGGGAAAATTGCTCAAACTGCTCTTACAAGACAAAACCTTCGAGCATATTCTTGGTATGGACGTATCCTATCGTGCTCTGGAATTGACCCAGAACCGCTTACATCTTGAGCGGCTGCCGGACGCGGTAAAACGGCGTATCACCTTACTCCATGGCTCGTTAACCTATCGTAACAAACGCTTGGAGGGCTACGATGCCGCCGCCGTTGTCGAGGTGATAGAGCATCTTGACCCTGCTCGTCTTGCCGTCTTTGAACGTGTGCTCTTCGAGTTTGCGAAACCGCATATGGTGGTGATCACGACACCCAACGTTGAGTATAATGTCAAATTCCCGACCTTGCTCGCCGATACCATGCGCCACTCCGATCATCGTTTCGAGTGGAGTCGCCAGGAATTTCAGCAATGGGCTACCCATGTTGGACAACGCTTTGGCTATAGTGTAAGCTTTACTCCAATTGGACCAGAAGATGAACATGTTGGTGCGCCATCACAAATGGGTGTGTTCACGCATGTAGGATAAGGGAAGAAAAAACAATGAAGCTCACTATTCCAGAATTGTCGTTGGTCATATTGATAGGTCCCTCCGGCTCTGGTAAATCTACCTTTGCTCAACAGCACTTCAAATCTACTGAAATTCTCTCGTCAGATTTCTATCGTGGCCTGGTTTCCGACGACGAGAATGATCAGAGTGCCACGCCACAAGCGTTTGAGGTCTTGAACTTTATCGCCGCGAAACGTCTTGCGGCTGGCAAACTCACTGTTATTGACGCTACTAATGTGCAACCAGAAGCGCGTAAAGGCTTGCTCGAACTGGCGCGAACCTATCATACGCTCGCGACCGCTATTGTCTTCAACATGCCAGAAAAACTCTGTCGTGAACGTAACGCACAACGTTCCGACCGTGACTTCGGGCCGCACGTTGTCCATCGACAAATAGAGCAAATGAGACGCTCACTCCACAGTTTGCGTAACGAAGGCTTTCACCATATCTACACTTTGCGCTCACCAGAAGAAGTCGAGAGCGTCGAGATAGAGCGGCAACTTCTGTGGTGCAATCGTAAGAACGAGCATGGACCATTCGATATCATCGGCGACATACACGGCTGTTTTCCAGAATTACATGCCCTCTTGCAAAAGCTCGGCTATTCTATCACACAACATAATGCAACATTTGCAGTAACCCATTCACAGAAACGGAAAATAGTATTCCTCGGTGATCTTGTGGATCGCGGTCCCGACACACCAAATGTCTTGCGTATAGTCATGGATGCGGTAGACGCTGGAACAGCATTGTGTGTTCCTGGCAACCACGATATAAAGCTGATGCGTAAACTCAAGGGACATGATGTGCGGGTCAATCATGGGCTTGCCGAGTCGCTCGCACAAATCGCGAAGGAACCACCACCGTTCAAGACGCGTGTCATACAATTTCTTGACGATCTGATAAGCCACTATGTCTTAGATGATGGCAAATTGGTTGTCGCGCACGCAGGTATGAAAGAAACAATGCAGGGTCGTGGCTCACGTGCTGTTCGTGAGTTCGCGCTCTATGGTGAGACAACTGGTGAGACCGACGAACTTGGTCTGCCGATACGTTACGACTGGGCTGCTGAATATCGTGGGAAGGCAATGGTTGTCTATGGACATACACCTGTGCCAAAACCAGACTGGCTCAATAACACGATCAATATTGATACCGGATGCGTTTTTGGTGGCAGCTTGACTGCATTGCGCTACCCTGAGAAAGACCTCGTTTCTGTACGTGCGACCTGGACACATAGTGAACCCGCGAAACCCTTTCTTGTACCAGAAGTCGCTTCTGAGCCAGTACTCAACGCGCAACAGCAGCATGACGACATTCTCGATATTGAGGATGTCACAGGTAAACGTCTTATCTCGACGCGCTTGAACAAGAGCATTACTATTCGTGAAGAGAATGCGATTGCTGCCTTAGAAGTCATGAGCCGTTTTGCAGCTAACCCCAAGTGGCTCATATACTTGCCACCAACCATGTCGCCCTGTGGAACGAGCAAAATAGAGGGCTTGCTAGAGCATCCTGCGGAAGCTTTTGCCTATTATCAACAAGAAGGTATCAAACGTGTTATTTGCGAACAGAAACACATGGGTTCTCGTGCCGTGGTGATTGTATGTAAAGATGAAGAGGCGGCGCGTAAGCACTTCGGCGTTGTCAACGAAGGTATCGGTATCTGCTATACCCGCACCGGACGCCGTTTCTTCGACGATACACAACTCGAAGCTGAACTGCTCAACCGCGTGCGTAATGCACTGGATAACATAGAATTCTGGGACAGTACGAACACGAATTGGCTCTGCTTAGACTGCGAACTTATGCCGTGGTCCGTCAAAGCACAATCGCTCGTACTGCAACAATATGCCGCTGTTGGTGCTGCCTCCCGTGCAACATTGGATGAGTCCGTGACCACGCTTACACAAGCAACAACACATAATTCTGACATACAGCCCTTACTTGACAGGTATACACATCGTCAGGACATGGCTCTGCAATACGTAGATGCCTATCGAAACTATTGCTGGCCCGTGAACTCAATCAGTGATTTGAAACTCGCTCCATTCCACCTTATCGCCACGCAAGGTCATACCTTCTTCGACGACGATCATGAATGGCACATGGATATGATCGAGCAGATATGCAAAGAAGACGTAAACCTTCTATTGGCAACACCCTATAAAGTGGTGGAACTTGACGACGAGGATAGTATCGCGGAAGCAATTGCATGGTGGCAAGAACTGACCAAACGTGGCGGTGAAGGGATGGTCGTCAAACCATACAATTTCACGGAGCAAGGCACGCGTGGTATTGTGCAACCCGCCGTAAAGTGTCGTGGCCCCGAATACCTGCGTATCATCTACGGTCCAGAGTACGACATACCAGAAAACCTGGACCGCTTGCGTCTGCGTGAGCTAGGGGCGAAACGTTCGCTTGCCATGCGCGAGTTTGCTCTCGGTGTCGAAGCAGTAGAACGTTTTGTACACGGCGAACCGTTGCGCCGTGTTCATGAATGCGTCTTCGGCGTACTCGCCCTCGAAAGCGAGCCAGTCGATCCACGGTTATAATCAACGTTGTCACGTTCGTTATGTAGGGACCGATGTATCACGTCCTCTTGGCCTTTGTAATGCCGGGAGGACGTGATAATGGGTTTTAATACATGAATGGGGATATGTCATCTGTAGGGACCGATTTATCACGTCCTCGTCGGCAATCGAAAAGGCCAAAAGGACGTGATAAATCGGTCCCTACACAACCAATCGTTCTATCAGCAAAAAATGCTCTCTATCGTGTTCAATAATTTCGGCAACAATCACGCAGATCGCCTCCTCATCACCTTCCCATGGAGGACGTACCTTTTCTGCCAGTCGCTTATCATCGAGTTCATCAACTACAAGATGTAACAGATGCGTATGAAATTCTTCCCAATAGGCGTGAACATCTTGTAGTGAGCGTGTAGCATCTTGCTTGCGCATTTCTGCGTTCGCCTCATCCCCGCTTGGTATCACATCAGGCAAAGGTTGATCGTGCGTGTACGCCACGAGTAATGCATGAGTTACAGCTTTCCAATGAGCCATATGTGCCAGGAAGTCTTTGACTGACCATCCTTCGGGCGAAATTGGCGTAAGTTGTTGCTCTTCACTGACCCTGGAAACGAGAATAGTGAAACGGTCATGGTCACGCTTCAGCGATTCCAATAGCGACTCTTGTGTCGGTAGGGGAGTAGACATATGAAACGCCTCCTGGTCCTTGTTTTCAAACGCTTTCTTTTGATACGCTTGGAACGTGGTAATACTATACAACTACAATGCTTAACAATAACCATCATAGTACGTATATGCACTACAACTATCAAAACAAGTCGAGGTGTTTGTATGGCAAGTAAAAACTATCATTTCATTACACATTGGCATGTGCCTGGAAAAGTCAAAGAAGTCACCGATATTATACGTGATAACGAGGCACTTGTACGTTGGTGGCCCTCGGTCTACCTTCGGGTTGAGGAACTAGCACCAGGAGATGCCGATGGTATCGGTAAAGTCCTCAGCTTGTATACCAAAGGCTGGCTTCCCTATACACTCCACTGGCAATGTCGCGTCTCTGCAATTCATGATGATGGCTTCTCACTTATTGCCTCTGGAGACTTCGAGGGTCGTGGTATCTGGACCTTCAAGCAGAATGGTCCGTGTGCAGATGTTACCTACGATTGGAAGATCAGCGCGGAAAAGCCCTTATTACGCTACTTCTCGTTTCTTATGAAACCCATCTTCTCCGCCAACCACTATTGGGCGATGGCACAAGGCGAAGAGAGCCTCAAGCTAGAACTTGCACGTCGGCGAGCAATAACCGAGGAAGAGCGTTCGCAAGTACCTGCACCACCGCCACAAACGTCGAACTCACCTGTACTCTTTAGTCTTGCAGTGCTTACTAGCTTTGTTGGGGTTGTTTATATTGGATATATTGCTATCGCGCGAAGAGGTGTGCTAAAGCAGACCCGTACAGGAGTTCACCGTTGGCACCTTCTCTTTCTGCCACATGAAAATTGACAGACTACTACCACTTGATGCTATATGAAGTATGTCAAAATATTGGGTGAAACGAGGCTTTGATGAACAAGTATAATACATCTTCGCGTACCATCCACTTTTATCAGAGTCCTACAAAGTTTTTTAAAGCAAATTGGCCTGCGCTCTTGCTCATTTTTCCTGTTCTCATGTATCGTCGTAGTCAAAACCGCGTGGTGAAAGTTCTCTTGATACTTACTGCTGGTCCTTTACTATTGTTCGTATATCCCTGTATTCCCGCTCTTTATCGGTTCCTTTTTCGTATTCCTGTTGTTGAGATCAATGAGCAAGCTATCTCCTATATGCCAGGGCCGATTTGGTTTATCAATCTTGACGTAAGTATGAGATGGGAAGAAGTGGCTGCGCTGTATGTGAATGAACTGACAATACGGAGAAAGAAGTACTCACAAAAGCGTTCACGTACAGTTCGTTTTCTTGCTGTTCTTCCAAAAGATCAAGAAACCTTCTTTCAACGCGAAAAAATACTTAGTCTGCGTAGATTTCCACTTCTAGCATTAATAGCAGCTACTAAAACGCCTCTTATGCTTTTTGAACAAGCAACTGCTCCCACTTCTTCTCAAGATGTGCTTGCTCTCATTAGCAGTCGGTATCAAGACAAAATACAAGAGAATGGAATCGAGGTTCGTGAGGAGCAAAAAACGTTGTATGAAAGTAAATAGACAAGTGAAAATCGCCCAAAGTCGAACGTTGTATCTAAAAAGCTTCACGCGCACGTATGCTATACAGATATATTGTCTACCTAGCTTTTTGGATATGAGGTTATCGTATGTCGAGTACAACAAATTCATCAGGCATCCAGACCCCTACAGCAACAACAACTGCTGGCGGCGAGAACCGTCAGGTCGTGCAACGTCGTTACACTATCGAGTTTGTACTGTGGTGCGTCGGAACTATTCTCTTTATCATCTCTTGCTTTGTTATTCACGCACATCCAAAGCCCTATACAATTGACCTGACAACAACCGAGACGATTCAGGCCATCCACCCGTTCGCGAGTTGGGTCAATCCCGTCCTTGAGTTTCCCAGCACGTTGAATAATCCAATTCCTTCCGCCATTGCCTTGTATACGTGGTTTGGCTTCATGGCTCTTGGTGCCTTGATTCTTCGCTTGCGTCACGTTATGACTGCTGCCGCTAGTTGGTTGCAAGCCGCCCTGTTTCTTCTTGCCACTGTGATGAGTTCTGCCGGAATCAATGTGCTTGTCGATGAGATTGTTGGGCGACCTCGACCCAATCCACATACTGAACCCATTCACCTCTATACATCTACCGTGCCATTCCCGACCTATCCTTCGGGTCATACCGAACACGATATAGCTTACTATGGCTTTTTGCTCTATCTCAGCTTCACGAAACCTGTACGCGAATGGAAATATCGTTGGTTTCTCCTACCACTCCAACTCTATGCCGTGTTCGATATCCTTGCTATCGGTTATTCTCGCATCCTTGAAGGCGATCACTGGTTGACGGATGTACTTGGTGGCTATCTCGAAGGCTTGCTCTGCCTGTTTTTCTTCATTTTTCTGTATCGTTGGACAACCGACCTGCTAGCCAAGCGACATGCTAAAAAGGTAGGGCTTGAAGCGTAAAGCTGTGCTTGTCCGTACTAACATTATACTTGTTTTATGCATATATATGTTTTTTAAGGAGTTGTAGTATGAGTCTCAGCACCATCCTCGTGTGGATCATCATTGCTGCTATCATCGGCTTTCTAGGTGAACTTATCTCGCGTCGTCGCGCTCCCGAAGGTATCATTGGTGCCATTATTCTTGGTTTCATCGCCATCTTTCTTGTCAATGACGTACTCCATGTTTCTATCAGTGGTGAACCAAGGTATGCGGGTGTTCCCATCATAACATCTATCATCGCCGCCGCCATTCTTGTCTTTCTGTGGAGTGCCTTTGCGTATCACCGCGTCTACCGTCCATACCGCGAACGTTATTATCGTCGTGAGCGGCGTGAGCGTCGTCCAGAACGTCGTCGTCGTCGCTACTTCCGTTAGAAGCTCTTTTATCCTATGTGAAGTGTTCCCCTGGTCCTATGTACATAGGGCAAGGGAAACACTTCGCATCCATTCACCTACGCAAGTTACTTGTTGTAGATATACAAGCTATACAATAGAATGTATGCGTTTGCGTTCCATGTGCGAACGTGGCAAGGTAAACGCAAGTACCGTTGCCAGTAGTGGTACACACGCCAACACCACAAGGGCAGTGTGAATACCGTAAAGATCAGCAACATGTCCAAGTACTGGAGCAACAATACCACCAACCGTAATTGCCAACCCCAACGTTACTCCCGAAGCGGTTCCTACATGATTGGGTAGATATTCTTGTCCCATGACAACCATGACACTAAACGGTGCATAGAGGGCTAAACCTACAAGTATGAGAAGTACAAGAGCTACAGCACTATTTTCTGTTCCTATGGTGACAAATGCTAATAAGAGCGGTGTAAGCATCCCTAGGCCAGTAATCACAACAATACGACGCCCATAACGATCAGCGAGTTGTCCTCCAATGAAGGTGCCAATAATCCCTGCTGCAAGAAGAACTGTGAGTGCTATGCCACCTACTGCTTTTGGTTGGTGAAGGACGACGACCCAATATAATGGTAAGAACGTATTCAAGCCGTAAAAGACGATGGAACGACATACAATTGTAGCTGTGAGATGCGCAAATGCACCCCATTCGTCAGCATGTTGTGTATCACTTATGCTGATAAGCTTCTTTTCTTTATCACTACTTTTGTAAACTGAGAAGCGTTGAAAAGCTCTGACGAGCACAAGAGCCATGACAACTATTGGTATCAACAACAACGCAGCACTTCTCAGCCCTAATGCAAGCAAGAGTGCTGTTACCACAAGAGGGCCGAGCGCAAACCCGGCATTTCCCCCAATCGAAAAGATGCTCATACTCGTCGCCTTCCTATCTCCTGATGCTGCATGAGTAAGACGGGCCGCTTCGGGATGAAATGCGGCTATGCCGATACCACTCAAGGCAACAGAGAGCGCGATAAGCCAGTAGCTCGGAGCTATGCTGGCAAGCGCGAGGCCAGTACCAGCGATAAGCAGACCTGCTGGCATAAGCCAAGGAGCAGACCGACGATCTGCAAACTGTCCAAACAAAGGTTGAATGATAGATGAAGCTAGATTTGCTGCCAGAATAAGACCAGCCGCTGCTGCATAAGAGAAGTGACGTTCGATCACAAAGAATGGTAGTAATGCTGGAATTGCACCTTGGCACAAATCACAGAAAACATGTCCAATCGCCACAATAACGATAGAAGGACGATCCATCGTTGCTTTTACTATCTGACTCATATGAGCCTCTCCCTTTTTATAAACTCGTGTTGCACAGATACACTGTATGCAACTGTGAATATGTCGATAGAGCAAGCTTACACTTGTTTTCTTATAATGTCTAAGATATATTCTGCATAGGTTTGATGCTTTTGGGCTATGAAAGAATGGAGTGAAGATATGGAATTACAACAGCTAAAATATTTTCAAACTATCGCAAAGCGAGAGCACTTCACAAGGGCCGCCGAAGAACTGTATGTTGCTCAACCATCTTTGAGCCGTGCTATTGCGAGATTAGAAGAGGAGCTTGGGGTTAATTTGTTTGATCGACAAGGACGACATGTGCGCCTCAATCGCTTTGGGCGTCTCTTCTTGTATCGAGTTGAGCGAGCACTGCATGAATTGGAGGAAGGCAAACAGGAGTTAGACGATATCGTAGGAGTAGAGTGCGGCGAGGTTGGTCTTGTATTTCAACATACAATAGGTGCATATGTTCTGCCCGACATGTTACGAGAATTTCTTGTTGCTCATCCTGCAATCACCTTTCGCCTCGCCCATACATCTACTGCATCCATACCCCATCAGCTTGAAGAGGGAGAATTTGACCTCTGTATTTCTTCTTTGCCCTTTGATCACAAGGAATTACAGGCAACTTCACTCATGACGGAGGAGATATTTCTTGCTGTCTCGCCTAGTCACAGACTGGCAACTCGTGAACGTATTCGGCTCGCAGAAGTTGCTGACGAGCCTTTTATTGTTATGAAACGTGGCTATAGTTTGCGCGATATCGGCGACGAACTATGCAGCAAGGCGGGATTCGAGCCAAAAATTGCCTTTGAAGGTGACGAAATGCCAACAGTACGTGGCCTTGCTGCCGCAGGACTTGGTGTGGCTCTTATACCAGCCCTAGGTTGGCAAGGGCTGGTAGACCCTATGCCCATTCGTCTGCGTATCACAGACCCCATATGCGAGCGTACAATCTGGCTTGCATGGGCCAAAGAACACTACCTCTCTGCTGTTGCACTTCTCTTTAGCAACTTCGTGGTTGACTATTTTGCACGTTTACGTGCCTAAATATATGAGACAATCTGTCTCATATTTATAGATGTGATTTTCTCAACATCAGCGCATGAATATACACTGTATCTTAACGAGTTCTCAATATCGTCAGCTCTTCACATCGGGTATTCTATGCGTGGGGAAACGTGTTACGCGGGAAAACAGCCTGGGGGGGTTGTCCAACCACAAGCGTAACACATGGTAAGGGATATCTACCGCTTGTTCAGCGGTATGCCTGTAGAAAGCAGTGCAATCCTTAATATCTCTGGATTGCACTGTCTGATACGGGAAAGAAATAAGGTTCGCGCTCATAAACGCAACACACTATTTCTATGAACGTGGTGCATGCTACATGAACATCTTGGGGGAGATGTTTCTGGACTCAGCACAGGGTGAGTTTCATTCTTGGGGATGCGGAAGACAAACCAGTTTGTCTTCCGCATTTTTTATTATACATAGCTTGTAGGGACCGATGTATCACGTCCTTGTCGGCGATTGAAAAGGCCAAAAGGACGTGATACATCGGTCCCTACATCTATTCCGAGCAATGTCTAGCTCTGGCGATGTGCTGTTCTCAGTATCTCCGTCTCATGAAGTATCTCTACCCAATGATCAACATTCGCCTCACGTTGTGCTTGTAGCGTGTCAAGCTGTTGGCGCAATGTATCCGAGGTTAACACTCGTTCCGTAAGCAAACTATAAAGGCTGTTGATAAGGTCGGCAAAGGCTCCTGGAACACTCAATGGTGGAGTGTCCAAACGGTCCCCATCAAATATCTGTCGCACCTCTAGTTTGTCCATATCGTAGCGGAAGAGATGCGCGATACGATGTTCTGTGCTTTGTGCTAGACCACCACAAATTACGTCGAGAATTGGCCCCATCAGCAGACGCGCCTGTTGAATAATATCCTCGGATTTTCCCTGTGCGGTGATAAGTCTGTACAGCGCACTGACTGCGACATCATCCTTTGTTGGCGCATATTTCTCTTCATTGAGCAATTCACCCATGGTGACATACAAGCAGATGTCACGCGCCTTTTCACGAATGCCACGTTTGAGTTTGTTATACGCTTTTTGAATCTCGTCTAGCTCGCCACCAAATTCACCAAGGGCAATGCGATTAATGTCTAGCGAGCCATCAATCTCTTCTTTATGTGCGATAGGAATAAGAAACGCCTCCGCGAGTGTCCGTGCTGGCTCGTTAAGTTCACGTTCCAATGCAGCACTAAAGCTGACACGAAGTTCTTTAATCAAGCCCCATCCATCAATATCAACCCAGCGATTGCCAATCTCCATCGCTGGCGAGTCTGCCTGTGTGCTGTTACTCACCTTGATGAAGGAGTCGAAGTTTCCTTGCAGAATGCGAATGGTGATGCGACGTGACGCGCGTTCATGTGCTGTCTCTAATGCCTGGTGAAACACGTTGTTTTCGGTACGAATCATGGTATCAAACTGTTTGAGCGCATCGCTCCATGCTGCGTGCATCTCATTTGTGCGTTTCTGCAACTGTTCAAAGCGGGTCGCGCCACGCTTACTCTTGCGTGCATACATTTCTTGCTGCAACTCTTGTAAGTCGCGGCTATGCACACCAAACGTATTCAAGCTTTCCCAGCATAAGTCCTCTAGTTGTTGCAATGCCATCGCGAGTTGTGTCTCAGCCTGACGCAATTGCACATCATAGCGATTATTCGTCAAGAAAGTTTGTAAATCGTGTGTCAATTCAGGTAGGCCACTAAAACGCAACATCGCCTCATGCTGCTTTTGCGTGACTTTTTGAAATTCCTGTGCTGTTGCCGTTGTGGGCAGTGTTGAGTCGAGGCGAAGTAGCTCTGGATAGACACTCAGAATACGTCCTGCATAGTCTCGGCCTTCTTGTAGACGGTCATCGTCCAGCTTTTGTCGCTCGCTGCCAAGTGTTGCAAGTAGCGCATCGAGTCCACGCAACGGATAGAAGAAAGAAGCGTTATCAGCACCGTGATGATGATAGCTACTATAGTTTGCTGGTAAAGTGCGTAAGAGCGGACGTAAACTGCCCAGTGCTTTCTCTGTACTGGCAGTTGAGGTGATTTCATCCCAGTGTGTCACCGCGAGGAAGACCATACGTGCCGCCACTTCTGGTGCGCGTCCCTGTACAACGCGTCGTCGGACACTCTCAAAAATGCGTTCCGTGCGATCATCGTCACCAAAACGATTGTTTCCGACAACGAGTAGTACTGCATCGACGGAGTTCAATTCATCGCGCAGCATCATATCATGACGTACTTGACCCGCAGAGCCGCCTGGGAGATCAACCAGTACACTTCCTAATGGTAAGAGCGAATACATACCAGCATGTACTCTATATTCGACATCAGTAATAAGCCGAATCAGTCGTGGCTCCTCACTGTCACGTGCAGGCTCCTCGATATACCGACTACTCTCGGCCTTCCAACGTTCGCGTGGAAGAATCTCGACATACGGCTCATCATCTTTGAGATAGTGTTCGCCAAATGCTTCACTCGCTTTGAGCAGAAAAGAAAGCTCTGCCGCTAACGCCTCACGCATCTTTGGATTCGTCGCATTTTGAATACTTTGTTGCGTGCGTTTCAATGTTTCATCGAAGACCGAGCGCGTCATAAAATGCACATGCATCTCTTCAGCCTCGGCCTCTTGGCACAGACGAACGCGAGTGCATACACCCGTGACTGCGCCACCTGCAAGCCGTGGGAAAATGTCACGTCCAGTTAACGCCGCGAGGAGCGTACTCTTGCCTGCGCCCGCGTGTCCGATTAACTTCACCGTATATTCACGTGTAAAGTCGAGGGCATGTGTGGCCTCCGCGAGATGATGTCGTAGTCTGATTGCCTGCTGTGACTCAATTTGTTGTAACTGCGGACGCTCGAAGAGGTCTACACAGGCTAATGCACGCTGGATTTGCTTTTTCCAAGCCGTTAGTTTTTGAGCTTTATTTGGCAAGTCAGCGGGAAAGTAGGCATCCATGGATGCTGACTGATCTTGTAGACGTTGCAATGTATGCAAAATTTCGTTATGACTTGATGGGATGAGAATCGTAGCTGATGGATGTGTTGATGAAAGTTCTTCCTCCTCATCGTCTTCTTCATAATCATCTTCGTACTCGTCTTCATCCAAGCGTGATGAATAACTTTGTGGAAATTGTCCAGAATGTGTTTTATTTGAGCGCGAATGCAGTTGTTGTCCACAGATATTACAAAAATCGGCATCAACACGCACAACATTATCGCATTGTGGACATGTTGTGAGTTGCTGCCTCGCTGAAGTTGATTGCATAGATGCTGTATTTATCCCTTCACATAGAGTGGTTGAGGCGATGATAGCATATGTCATGGAGAGGAAGCAACAAAACCTGACTGTACTACTATGCTTCGGGAGAGATCAAACCGTGGCGAATTGCGAAACGTACAAGGTGTGTAACATCATGAAGCTCTAGCTTTTCCATCACGTTTGCACGGTGCGCTTGTACTGTTTTAATGCTTAACACAAGTCGGTCAGCAATCTCTTGATTTGTGTACCCCTCTGCTACGAGTTTGAGTACCTCCATTTCGCGTGGTGTCAGCACACGTAACGTCTGTGCAAGTTTTGTGCTTTCAGCGATATGTTGTGGTACTTCAGGGGCTACTGATGAAGTTGCATGCTTGGCAGGAGCAAGATAAGCACGCACGAGGGCTTTGGCTAAACCAGGATAGAGATATGCTCCACCATGAGCGACAGTACGCACGGCTGCTATGAGGTCGGTGGGTGCTGCTTTTTTCACAAGATAGCCAGCAGCACCCATGCGTAGTGCTTGCAGAAAGTACTCTTCGCTTTCATGCATCGTCAAGATGAGGACCTGCGTTGTCGGCTGTTGATTACGAATATGCTGACATGCCTCTAAGCCGTCCAAGTCTGGCATCGTAATATCTACAATGGCAACGTCAGGTTTGAAGCGGAGTGCAAGCGCAATCGCTTCTCGACCCGTTCGCGCTTCCCCAATAACCTCTATATCCTGTTGCGTTTCTAAGAGGAGCTGTAACCCTTGTCGGAGAATGTCGTGATCGTCCGCAAGCAAGACGCGAATAGGAGATGTACGTTGCTGCCCCTCTTCAATTGACATACTCATATTCCTCTTTATTCTCTCACGAGAGGTAAGGTTGCTTCTACTATCGTACCTTCCCCTTTCCGTGATGTTATTGTCAACTTCCCTCCGAGAAAAGCAGTTCGTTCACGCATGCCAAATATACCTAATCCCGTTTTTGTCTGCTCCACATCGTACCCATCGCCATCGTCGGCGATACAGACGACGATAGTCTGTGGATAATGTATGAGCGAAAGCGAGACACGGTGTGCATGAGCATGACGCGCGATGTTTGTCAGGCTCTCTTGTGCGATCCGAAACAATGCTATCTCATATGCAGAGGGAAGATGTTTTTTGTCGCGCGTCTCTTCAATCTCTTCAATCGTCAAGTCAACGGTAAGGTGCAAGCGTTGACGGCTCTCTTCGACAAGCCAACGAAACGCGGCAGCGAGACCGAGATCATCGAGAACGCTCGGACGCAACTGCTGAGCGAGGACACGAATACCTTCTAACGTTTGTTGTGTCAATACATTGACTTGTGTCAGACCACGTGCAAACTGCTGTTGTGCCTGTTCACTAATAGCAGTTGTAGGGAAGGCTTGCATCCGTTGATGCAAAAGCTCTGTGTGAATAAGCAGTGCCGTAAGATTTTGCCCCGCTTCATCATGTAACTCAAGCGCGATACGCCGTTGTTCCTCTTCCTGTGCTTGCATAATAAGCATTGTTTGCTCGCGTCGCGCGGCTTCAAGCTTATCGAGCATCACATTAAATGCTTGTGCTAACTCCCCAACCTCTGAGTCTGAAGCGACAAGCTTTGCACGTGCATCCGTTTTCCCTTGACTAATCTCTCGAATCGTTGTTAGAAGCGTGAAAAGTGGTCGAAAGCTTGCACGCAATAACACAATGTTTGTGAAAAGAATAAAAAGTGTTGCGACAACAATAAAGCTGGTATCAATGAGATAATGATGCGTTTCCAGGCTATGACTCGTCACCCAGAGACCCGCTAATGCTTCACTCACGAGGAGAATACTATTGCTAAGAATGACCTTTTCAAACAGAGAAAGGTGAAGGCGTTTTCTTTTCATCTCTCTACATCATTCGACTTGTACATACAGGCTTTGTTGTGAGGGCATAAACCCATCCGCCTGTGCTTGCAAGTCAATCGCCCAGGGACCTGCCATAAAAAGCGACATTTGTATCATGTACGTTCCCTGTCCTAACGACCTTGTAGTCACCTCCTGTGTTGGCATAGTCATAGTGGTCATATGCGCATGTGAGGATATATGGGCATATTCAATTGGGAGACCCTGCGTATCCGTGAGCGATACTTCTAACAATGCAGGTTTATTTGATACAAGATGTGGCTGTACAAAGCGTGTTCGCAGAATATTTGACGCATGTGTTGGACAGGCTACAGCAAATGTAAGCGTAGCGACACATACAAAAGCGAGGAGATACCAGAAAAAAGGGCGTATACGCATAAGCATCTCCCAGGAGAAAAAATAGGTGTATCCACCCTAATAATAGGAATATTACTTACGATCATGTGTATATAGCATAAACGAAATAAGTGCGTGTGTCTATTGGGAGAAACCCTTATTTTAAATACAGAAAGAAAGCTAGAACGACACAAAGGAAACGCAAACCTAAAAATACTGTTTGTGGTGGTAACTCCTACGCATCCTTAAAGTTAGTAATGCCTTGGCTCGCAAGCGCGTGTTTCAGATGCTGAAGGCCAAGACGCATACGCGCTTTCACTGTGCCAAGCGGAATCTGGCACCCTTCTGCAATCTCTGATTGTGTCCAAGCTTGAAAATACGCTAGCTCTATGACCATACGCTGCTCAGCAGGAATTTGCATCAAAGCTTGACGTACTAGATCACTTTGAATTAATTGCACCGCACCTTCAAAAGCATCTGGTTGTGCGGTACGTTCGTCGCGCTCAACCTCTTCCCAGGATGCCTCCTTGAGAACTGAACGTCTTTTTACACCACGTAAATAGTCAATCGTGCGATGGTGTGCAATTGAGATCAGCCAACTACGGACTGCCCCATGTTGTGGCGAGTAAGACGTAGCACGCTTCCACACCGATAAAAATGCGTCCTGTATCAAGTCCTCTGCTATCTGCTGGTCTGAAACCATACGGTAGACGAGCGAGTAGAGAATGCGGCTATAACGTTCATATAGTGGCTCCATTGCCCAGACTGCTCCACTTGCAATCGCACGAATGAGCATTTCATCACTAATATCACCATTATCACCGTTATCACCGCCATGCGTAAATCTCTGCATTATACCCTTCTTCTTTGGTATCCTGATTACAGTACGTCCTGCAAGGTCAAATGGATTATAATTTAGTGCCGTATAATGAAATAGAGAGCATAAAATAAAATATTGCCTACGAAAGAGTTGTTGCTTCTCACTTACTTCTGATACTATGTAGGCAGACACATCTATCTTAGATAACAGGAGTACACAGACATTTATGAGTACACTATTTCCTTGTTGGTATCCTATCCACATCCGGTTCCGCGATTTGGACCCACTTGCTCACGTGAACAATACCGTCTACCTCACCTATTATGAAGAAGCAAGAAGCTATTACTTTGATCGGCTCGATCCCTGGTTACAACAGTGGCCCTCCCAGGAAGAGCATCAGCA
Source organism: uncultured Ktedonobacteraceae bacterium (assembly GCA_964248005.1). Lineage (GTDB taxonomy): Bacteria > Chloroflexota > Ktedonobacteria > Ktedonobacterales > Ktedonobacteraceae > JBBQVS01. The sequence continues at coordinate 21,867 of CAXTWV010000032.1, forward strand.
GGTAGAAGGTATCGTTTCGCAATCTCCTCACAACCCTCGTATTCAGACAGGACGGCAGGGCAGTCATTATGGGTTTCTCGTGAAAGAGGTCACATGTACATATGAACTTCCGCTTGTACGCTCGGATCGTGTAGAAGTTGGCGTGCGTGTCGTCAGTGTTGGTCGCACGAGCTTTGTTATGGAACACCAGATACGAGACGTACAGGACTCGGAACGTATTTTTGCTACCGGACGTTCCGTCATGGTCTGGTGTAACTATCGAACGGGCCGTCCTCATCCACTCCCACTTTCACTACGAAGTGCATTCGAGCAGATGGAAAAGCGTGAATTTCCCCTTCCTACCGTCGTTAAATAATGCTAATAATTGCACACCATGCGAGAGAAGTCAAGCTATCGAGAAATTTGAGTGCGACTGTGTACGCACACATATTTTAGTCCGTTCTAGTTACTTCTGCTTAAGAAAGTCAAGGTAAACTGCCTATGCTCCTGGGAGTTGAATCCCAAGCAATTTCAGCACTTCAATGATTACATACGCGATGCCAAGCAGACTTACTATGATTGCCAAACCATAGGCCAGGATGTTGAAAATTGGTCCATTCGTATACGTTCCCATCAAACGTTTGTTGTTGACTAGAGCTAAAATGGAGAACAAAATGATTGGCAGTAAGATGCCATTGAGCAGGTAGAGATTGAGCAAGACCTGCACAACGGGCAAATTTGGCAACATCGAAATCACGACACCCACAACAATTAGCCCTGTAAAGAGTCCCCAGAAGACCGGAGCCTCTTTCAAACGTTTACTTACACCATTTTCTAACCCTAACGCTTCCGTAATTGAGTAACAGGTCGAAAGTGGTAACACTCCTGCCGCTAGAAAGGAGGCTCCAAGCAGACCTATTGCAAAGACATCGGTCGCAAATCTTCCTAAAAAGGGCGTTAATGCAAGGGCTGCATCTGCCGCCGAAGCTAGTGCGACACCTTTCCCTCCACTATGTGCAAACAGCGTTGCTGCTGTCGCGATGATGATAAACGCGGCGACTAAGTTCGAGAAGATAGCCGCACTATACACATCGATGCGCTCGAAGTTGTACTCGCGCATACTTGCGCCTCGTTCAACGACAGCACTTTGTACATAGATTTGCATATAGGGGCTGATCGTTGTACCTACGGCAGCGATAAGTATCACGAGGTACGCACTGTTTGCTTGGATGGTTGGCACAGCGGTGCCAAATGCCACTTGTCCCCAATTGGGATGAGCCATGAATGCCGCAATGAAATAGGCAATGAAAACAAGTGTCAATGCTAAAAAGACTTTCTCGACTCGCCCATACGAACCCCGCACCACCAATAACCATAAGATAATACCTGCACCAGGCGCACTAATATAGGATGGAACGTTAAAGAGGTTGAGTGCGGTCACGATACCAATGAATTCAGTGACAATCACTCCCCCATTCGCCAACAAAAAAGAGAGCATGACCAATGCCGTAAGACGAATAGGAAAGTTTTCTCGAATCAGGTCTGATAATCCTTTTCCTGTTACCGCACCCATACGTGTACACATCTCTTGTACGATGCCCATACCTACGGTCAGGACGATCATGACCCAAATCATTGAGTAGCCAAATTGGGCCCCCATTGTGCTATAGGTATAAATTCCTCCCGCGTCATTACCCGCACTTGCCGCAACCAGTCCTGGACCCAGGATGCTAAGGTAGATCAGCCAGCGTGAGCGTCGGCGTATACGGGGACGTGGTAATGTTCCACTCTCTTGGCGTGTTGCTTCGTGTGCGGTGACTACCTCTTCAATATCTTTGCGTGAACTCTGGGTCATCACAACCTCTTTTCTGCTGAATACTAGAAAGCTTCTTGTGGTGTTTCCGTCTGCATTGTACGGCGACGGCGGTAGAAAAAGAGATGACCGATACGCTCACGCAAATCATCAGGCAAGAGAATATCCAGCGCGTCATCAAATGTAATAATGCCAAGTATGATGCCATCATCATCAATGACAGGAATTGCACGTAAGCTATAGGTAGAGAGCAATGCTGCTGCTTCTTTGGCATCAGTCGTTGGATGGACGCTCACGATATCTCGCGCCATAAGTTGCTCTAAGATTGTCGTGCGGTCTGGATGAAAAACAACATCGCGTAGGGATACGGCACCAATGACACGCTCCGTCCCTGGCTCTGCCACGTATAAGTAGTCCGCGAATTCAGGTTGCTCTTCCATCGCTCGAATAGTGCGAAGGGCTTCCGCGGCTTCTAAAGAGGCAGGCAAGAGCAGGAACTCATTGGTCATGACACCGCCTGCACTGTCTTCGGGGTACGCAAGCAATTCTCGCACATCATCGGAATCCTCGCGATCCATCAAGTTTAAAAGTGCTTCGGCTCTATCTTCATCAAGGTCTGCTACAACGTCAGCAGCCATGTCAGGCCGCATCTCTTCGAGAATATCAGAAGCTCGCTCGTCGTCGATCTTTTCAAGGATGTCGGCTGCCTCGTCGGAATCAAGTTCTTCAAGTGCATCCGCGACGTGTGCATCATCCAAAGAACGCACGATCTCGTCACGCTGCTGATGTGAGAGGTCGTCAAGAATGCGTGCAAGGTCTGCCGGATGCAATTTTTCCAGGCGCCTGTGTGATACGTCAAGCTGAACGGCGGGCGCATTCGTGGCAAAATATTGCACTTTTGCCCAGTCTAGCAACCGTTCGCTTCGCTGTGGATGTGCGCCACTTATAGACAGAAGAATACGGCGTGAGAGCGCACGAAACGAGACATCGACCGCGAGCAAGCGTAGGAGTGTCTCTCCTGGTACTTGTCCTAATGCTAAATCATTGACGCGCACGACACGCTTTCCCTCAACATCGACCAGTTGCTTGTCGAGTACATCTTTCCCCAGTAATATCTCTCCATCACGGCGCACAAAGTGTTCCAGGTCGATCTTTGTCGAGGATAGGGTAATACCATGCTCTTCAAATGAGACCACTTGACGGGCGGGAAGCCAAATATCCCGTCCTGCCGCGTGAGCTAGCACACCTGCGAGTGATGGATAGATTTCCTCACTCTTGCCGTCGTCTGGATTGATATAGACCACGATATCTTTCAGCACAGCCACTTTCTCCCGATTAGGGTCAAAAATCGGCTTGCCTACCATTTGGCTAAAAATGAATAAACTCATTGCTTCCCCTTCTTTTTCCTTGCCCTTCATGACATACGGATACACAAGCCACTATATAGCCTGTTAGAAAGTCAGAAAGGATGCCTGATTTAGGCGTGATAGGAGAGGCGCGAGAGGAATAAAAACTGCGTCGCTGGAGTATCCAGTGGAGCAAGACCATTCCTCGCACATCTCGCACTGTAAGTGTGTATATCCGTAGCAGTAGCGAGAGGCGAGGTGATAGCAAGACACAAGAGTGCTATCAAGTCACATGCATGTATGCCACGGAAAGATGTTGACTCCTGTCGCTACTAGGGGCAGGGTCCATACAGGTACTCCTTCATCAATCCGCTATTCAAGACATTCGTACTCCCTTAAGGGAATGTACCGCCCTGAGTATAGCCACCGCGCTATCCAAAAGTCAAGCGAAACCATTTCATGTCAATAGCGGGGAGAGAAGTAATCCACTTTACACGGCATGACGTATTTAATTGTGGTACCGGGTTAAAGGGGGGGATGGCGTAGAAGCAGCAAATAGACGATTACACTTCAGATTGTCACAGCTTCTACGGCTCTAAAACCTTGGAGTGGGTACCGCAACCTTTTATAACTCAACGTATACATATAGATTGCCTCAAGGAAGTAGAGACGCAGACACCCTTTCTCCTTCCTTCTCTGGTCCTGGGAAAGGTCTCCGCTACCTATTC
>CAXTWV010000033.1:0-25366 GCA_964248005.1 uncultured Ktedonobacteraceae bacterium
CGTCACCCGTCGGTGCTGTTTCGCTAACGTGGAGACATGGTCCAACGCTTGCAAAGAGGGTTCGCTTCGACGGAAGGGCTGGAAATTGAGGGCCTGATACAACCAGAGCAAACTCTGTCGCATCGGAGCATAGCGTGTTGAGATCAGATCGAGCGAATCCAAATCTTGACAAACTGTGAAAATCTGTATACACTCTTGATAAGTATAATCAAGTTAGAGGAAATTTTCAAGATTTTGATGATTAATCTGTATGCAGAGTTCTAAAATCGAGATGAGAGTAAGCATTCAGGCTTGTATAATAGTGAAGCGAGGAGAACTTTGAAGAGGAGGAAAAGCCAAAAGCATGAATGACACACAGAATCTGCTCCCACTACAAGCAGAAGTGCTCAATAGTGGACCTGAGAGAGAAAATGGAATTATTCCTCTCTACAGCCGCTTGCGCACCATGATTCTTGACGGCGTGTTTCCACCTGGCTCGATGCTCTCCCAGGTCAAGCTAGCTGAGTCGCTGGGTGTCAGTCGTATTCCGCTGCGGGAAGCGTTACGTATGCTTCAAAAAGAAGGACTGATTGAGGCGGAACACAATCAACGCGCGAGAGTGCCTTCCTTTGAGCCATCCATCGTTGACTCCCTGTATGCCAGCCGTATTCTGTTGGAAGCCTTGAGTCTTCGTTTGACAATTCCTCGTATCGACCAGTCAGACGTATACGTCTTGGAGCAAACGCTTGCTGAACTTGATGAGGCAGCAGCCCGTATGGACCTTGACACCTGGGAAGAACCACACCGTCGTTTCCATGGTCTTCTTGTTCTCCATGCAGAGGACTCGATGTGTCAGAGGATAGCGAGCTATGCCAACCAGTGCGAATATTACCGCCGTCTGTACTACCGTCTCGTGAGTAAGCACCAACCAACGCGGTCTGCAGAAGTCATCGCAGCCGAACATCACTCCATTGCCAGCGCGTGTATACAAGGGAAAGCCGACCTTGCAGCATATCTTTTAACTCGCCACTACGCACGTACTGCACTGACCGTGCTAGGACAGATGGCACCAGAATTTGATCCTGTCGCAGTACGCATGGCTTTGCAGATCGTTGGAGCAGAAACACCTCTTCCCGAAGCACCACCATCTAGGAGGCAAACGCATAGAGGGCAGGAGGCTTTGGCGAATGGGAAAAAAAGTCAACACGTGTAAAAAGCGAATGCTGTATTTTTTCAGGATGAGGTAGATGCATTGAAGAAATGTATCTCGTTTAGGTAACACACGTCATAGACGACAAGGAGGAAATCGATGTCACAAGGATTTGAAGGGAGCACTGTTGCGCTGCCAGTTCTGCATCATGTCAATCTCAAGACGACGCGTACACAGGAAATGATTGACTGGTACGCTACCGTTGTTGGTCTCACAACGGTTTTTCAGTTTCCAGGCGGTGCTTGGTTGACCAATGACACAGCAAACCATCGCTTGGCACTTCTCGCATCATCCAAGATGAGTGATGACCCAGACAAAATAGTTCATACGGGCATTCATCATCTCGCGTTTGAGTACGCAACGTTTGACGATTTACTGAATGCCTACACGCGCTTAAAGGGACTGGGGATCATACCACATATGTGCCTGGATCATGGCATGACGTTCTCGTTCTACTACGTCGATCCCGATGGGAACAGTGTCGAACTCCAGGTTGATAACTTTGGTGACTGGGTACAATCGCAGGAGTGGATGCGCACATCGCCTGACTTCGCGGCGGACCCCATTGGTACGTTTGTCGATCCTGATCAAATCGTTGCGGCTCGCGAGGCAGGTGCCTCATTCGCGGAAATCCACCGTCGTGCCTACGCTGGCGAATTTCCACCCTCTGGACCAGTAGACCCACGCGTCCCGCTTGATACTCCTCAAGCTCCTCTATAGGGTCTTCCAGGGATTCGTTTATCCCCGCAAGAGAGGAGAAAGGTGGAAATGGCAACGTCCATTCCGACTACCAGCGACATGGTTGATCGTCTGGAAATCCGCGAGTTACTAGAGAACTGGGTCGTCTGGCGGGATGCAGGCGACTGGGAGCGCTTCGCGACGGTTTGGCATGACGATGGGCGCATGATCGCCACTTGGTTCCAGGCGAGTGCGTCGGATTTCATCGCTGGCTGTCGCAGGTCGTTCGATGCGGGTATAGTCGGGTTACATTCCCTCGGTGGCACAAGCATCGACGTGATTGGAACCCGTGCCATCGCGCAGACGAAGATGCAAATCGTCCAACGCGGACAGGTTCATGGCGTGGTGGTTGATGTGACCTGCCTGGGTCGCTTTATAGACGCGCTGGAGAAGCGCGACGGACGCTGGGGGATTGTGCTACGGCAGCCGGTGTACGAGCTTGACCGCATGACGACAGTCGAGCCTTGCGCGACGCTCAAACTCGACTCCCACCTGCTGCACTCCTTTCCCGAAGGATATCGGCATCTCGCCTATCTGCAGACTCAGATGGGCTTCCACATCAGCCAAACACTCCCAGGCACTCGTGGACCTGAGATCGAGGCACTTAGCACGCGTATGTGGCATTGGTTGGCCGGAGAAGAGGCAACATGCTTGGACACATGAGCACCGGAGGCTTCGGTGCAAGGACGCGAGGCATGAGATGTATTTATCTGTAAGAGAGGAGAGAGGGCTATGTCAACATTCATTCCGACATCAGATCTCGATTTGTACAGCGATGACGTACTGGACGAACCATACGAGCACTATCGACGCCTTCGTGAAGCCGGGCCAGTAGTATGGCTTGAACGATACAACGTGTGGGTCGTTGCCCGTTACGATTCTGTCCGTGCCGTACTCAGAGACTGGAGGACGTTCTCGTCAGCTTCGGGTGTAGCACTCAACGACCCGCTCAATGCCGCAATGCAGGGAAATACGCTGGGGTCTGATCCGCCTCTTCACGATGTTCTACGCAATGTGGTTGGATCCAGCATGACTGCGCAAGCCCTGCGTCCTACCAAGGAGATGATTGAGCAGCGAGCCGAAGCACTGGTCGAACAGTTGGTGACGCAGCAATCATTCGATGCCGTTCAGGATCTGGCGCAAGTACTTCCTTTGTCCATTGTTCCCGACTTCATCGGTTTGCCACAGGAGGGGCGTGAACACATGCTGGAATGGGCGGTGGCGACGTTTGATGCCTTTGGGCCTATGAATGAGCGATGCGTACAAGCATTAAAGACGGCACCGGAAGTCTTTGGCTACGCGAAGCAGTTAGCGGCATCAGGCAACCTGCAACCAGGAAGCTTTGGAGCGGGCATCATTGAGGCCGAACGAGAGGGCCGCATCACGGAGGCGCAGTGTCCTCAACTGTTTACCGCATACCTGGTACCATCATTGGATACCACGATTAGCGCGGTTGGCAGTGCCATCTGGTTATTTGGACGCTTCCCAGACCAATGGGATAAGGTGCGCGAGAACTCTTCCCTTATCCCCAACGCCTTTGAGGAGGTGCTGCGCTTAGAGTCTCCAATCCAGGGTTTCAGCCGCAAGACGACCAGCGACTACAACATGGAGGGGGTTTCGATTCCAGCAGGTTCGCGCGTCGTCGTGCTGTTTGCGTCTGCCAATCGTGATGAGCGCAAATGGGAGCGTGCAGATAGTTTCGATGTGACGCGCAATACGTCCGGTCATATCGGCTTTGGCTACGGTGTTCACCTGTGTGCGGGTGCAAGTCTGGCAAGGTTGGAGGGTCAGGCAGTTCTTGGCGCATTAGCACGACGTGTGGAGCGATTTGAACTTGGTGCAAGTACCCGAAAGTTAAACAACGTCATCAGGGGGCTGAGGACGTTGCCCGTCACAGTGCGTGCGACGACGAAGCCCTCATAGCCGTCTCCGTGCTGATGTGGAGCGAGTAGAGAGGATCACCTGTGTCTGTGCGAGGAGAAGAGAGGGAAAGGGAACATGATAGCGGCAGATAGCGTAGGCAAAAGCCAGGATATTCCCCAGGAGACGGAAGTCCTCATCGTTGGAGGAGGCCCCGTTGGACTTAGTGCAGCAGTCGAGCTGGGGCAACGAGGGGTGCAGTGCGTAGTTGTCGAGCCAAGGCAGGATGTCTCACAACTTAGACCACGTGCTAAGACGACTAGTGTACGAACAATGGAACATTTTCGTCGCTGGGGACTGGCTGAACGCCTGCGCGAGATAGCCCCGCTTAAAGTGGGCTGGTCGCAAGATGTTGTCTTCTGCACCACTTTATTGGGTTACGAGGTGACACGCTTCACTCATTGCTTTGGGCTTTCACCGCAACGAACCGATGTGTTTGCAGAGTCGGGGCAGCAGATCGCCCAGCCACTGGTCGAGGAGGTATTGCGAGAGGCTGTCATCAACCTAGATTCGTGCAATCTTTGTCTGGGTTGGTCGCTGTACACGCTGCACCAGCATGACAACGTCGTAGAGACAACTATTATGAACGAGCGAGGGGAGCAACACAAGATCAGAGCGTCCTATGTTGTAGGCTGTGATGGCTCTCGTGGCGTCGTTCGTGCGGCAATGGGTGCTCACTATGTAGGAACCTCAGACCTGCGCCCGAACTTTGGCTTTGTCTTTCGGGCACCTGGATTGGCGAAACGGCAACCCCATGGTCCCGCAGTCCAGTATTGGGTCCTCAACCCGGCCTTTCCTGGGGTAATGGGTCGTATGGATATGGAAGATCAGTGGTGGGCTGGCGTCAATGGAGTCTCTGCTGAGATCGGTCAGGCTAACCCACTCTCCCTGATTCATGGCCTCGTCGGGGCTGAGATCGACGCCGAGGTGATTGGAACAGATCCCTGGACCGCACGCATGTTGCTGGCGGACCGCTACCAGAACGGTCGGGTCTTTCTGGCGGGCGATGCAGCGCACCTGAATCCGCCATGGGGCGGTCACGGATTTAACACGGGTATCGGCGATGCGGTGAACATCGGCTGGAAGCTAGCGGCGGTGCTTGAAGGCTGGGGAGGAGAGAGTCTGCTCACAAGCTATGAGGCTGAACGGCGACCAATCGCCGAGCGAACCATCGGGGAGGCCGTGATGAATATGAGCGTGCTTGCACCTGAACTTGGCAATCACGATCTGGATGCTTCAGGACGTGTTGGTGAGCAAGCACGGCATGCAGCCGCTAGAGGAGTCCAAACTGCTAAAGATAGAGAGTTCCACAGCCTAGGACTCGTTCTAGGCTATCAGTATGATGCCTCGTCGGTGATTGTTGACGATGGCATCCCTCCTCTTGCCGAGGGACAGGATTATGAACCGACGGCCAGACCGGGAGCGCGGCTGCCGCATCTGTGGTTGCCGGATGGAGCGTCTCTTTATGATAGGCTAGGAAATGGATTATCGCTCCTTCGGCTTCGCGATGATGCCGATGTGGTTCCTTTCATTGAGTCTGCTGCAGCCCGTCGTGTGCCACTTATCGTCGTCGAGTTGCGCGGTCAGGCACTCGAAAAGCTCTACGGAGCCTCGCTACTTCTTGTACGGCCCGATCAGCATGTAGCGTGGCGCGGCATATCTGTAGATCGAGCAATGGCAGGAACAATTATCGATAGGATCCGTGGGGTTTAAGCATCCACCGGGAACGGCTCTGCACCTCTATTTGATATGTGGTAAAAATCTGTCCCGTTGAGGGAAGAAAGAGGAAATAGTCCATATGCCTGAAGCAATCGCAATTACGAATGTCAAAGTGTTTGATGGCAACGCATTGACCGAGGAACGCACGGTGGTCATTGATAACGGGGTTATCTCTGATGCATTGATGGAGACCCGACCCAAGATATTGCTGCCACTCGTGCCATTCGGAATGTGTGGGTAGCAGACGTACAGGCTCGATAAAAAGAAATTCTTATAGTCATATTTGGAGAGAAGGCGAACTGTGTTTCTCTGGGAAGGAGCGGGTGATATATACTTCCGGGAGCACGTCATTCACTCGCTGATCTTAAAATTCTCTGTCAAGGGACGGTGTTGCTGCGCGTAGTACAGTGGCATGATCGCACTTTTCCATCCACCATACTGCTGTATCATGTCGAGACTGTTGTCCTTGTGGCGGAATGCATCTTGTACCCAATAGTTCCGCAAGACGTGAGGAGACAGGTTCTCAATCCCGACTTTCGCGCCTAACTCTCGCACTCTGTCGTAGATGCCGAAACGGGTGATGCGCTGGCTCTCGTATCCATAGAAGAGGGGGGCATCCAGGAGTTCATTATCGAGCAGGATGAGGGTCGATCTGTATTCTGCCAGGATCGGAAGATAGCGAGCAGCTGCCGCAGAGGTCCCAGGCATCAGCCGTAATGTTCCCTGGCTATAGTTTTTGGATCGCTTCACGATGATCGTCTCTTCGTCCAGATCGATACTTGAAGCATTGAGCTGAACGATTTCACTCACGCGGAGTCCGTGTTCGATCAGCAGGCACATGAGGAGTTCGTCTCGTTCCTGTAAGAGTTGATCATGCACACGTACACTCTCGTGTCGCGTGGTCGTTTTTTTCAGACGAGAGGCTTGTGGACGTTTGACAACGGTCCTGGCATTTTTACGCTCCACAATATGTGGCGTAATGCCCATATTCTGGCGGTGTTCATCAATGTTGACTCCGGCACCGTGTGAATCAGTCTCGACCAACTGGATGCGCTGGTAGTCCTCCATGCTAAGCACACCGCTCTTATAGGCGAGTTGGCTATAGGTGCGTACAGTGGACAAGCGGCGTTTCACTGAGCGGACCGTGAAGCCGTGGCGTTTGCCATCCTCTTGTTTCGGCTGCTCATAATACAGCCACGTGCGGAAGCCCTCCAAGAGGGCATAGTTCATTCCACTCCACGCATGCGGATCTCGGTAGAGTGCCTCTGCGGATCGTTGTAGGCCGCATGAGGCGAGGAAACGCGAGAAGAGCTTGAGATCGTTTTGGTGTGCCTGTCGGGTTGCCTCGGACTTCTTTAGCTGATAGTCGGTGAAAACGCGGGGACGGTACGCATGGTCAGCAGCAACCCCTGCATGGTGCAATGAATCATCATAGACGTTCTCTAGTCCCGTTTCCGTGGAAATAATAAGTGATTGTTTCTTTTGGGGTTGCTGTCTCGGCATTATCTCGGCTCCATCCCTGTTTTCACAAAAATGTATTTTTTACTCAGTAACTCAACAGAACTATAAATTCTGTGGGATTGCTGAAAAACAGCATAACACATTCTTTGCAAGCCGTCAAGAGGCCAACGTGCAATTTCTGGCAACTTAACCTCTATTAATTACCTTGACTTGCTTGCTGACAATCTTTTAATGCAGCCTCGCCTCGTTGAACCTGAACGAGTAGTTCGGCTCGTTGCTGAGTAATACTATCAATTTCGCACTGAACATCAGAACGTTGTGGATCGCTTGGTCCCAATCCATTGATAAAACTTTGCTGATCCTGTAACACATCGTCAAGTTCCTCTAATTGTTGCTGGCGTTGTGCATTTGCCTGCTCAATTTCTGTGCAATCATGCTGTATTGCCACTACTTTTACTCCCTTTTTATCATGCATTCCATATTCATGGGAATGTCTTTACCCTTCTCTGTATATAATACGATACTGCTCGTGATCGCATGCAATAAAGACTATAAGAAATATATTTGTAGATTGACATCTCACAATATTTTCCTCGCTATTTGTCCAGGTATCAAACTAGCCAAATGACTGATGTCTCTTCTGTCTCTAGCGCGTATAGTATAGCGCAAGGGGCAGATAGCCCAGATATAGGAATACAAAGGACAAAAGAAAGCTATGGAACAGCCAACTACTTCCTCCACAAACACACTACGTTCACTTTCAAATCAGATGGCGGATGCCGTTGAACATATAAGTACCGCACTTGTACAGGTCAATGGTCGTCAGCGTCAACCTGCAAGTGGTATTGTCTACGCGAATGATCTCGTACTTACCGCGGATCATGTTTTGGAGCGCGAAGAGGATATTACCATTCAAACCCACGACCAGCGAACACTTCCAGCACAATTTGTAGGCCGTGACCTTGCTAGTGATCTCGCGGTCCTCCGTGTCAGCGATCTCAAGATTGAGCCAGCACCATTAGCAAGTGCTGAGGCACGTGTTGGACAGCTTATTCTCACAGTAGGACGTTCTAACAGCGAAGGCCCAATGGCGAGTGTTGGTATTGTTAGTGCTGTTGGTGGTCCACTTCGCACAGGCCGTGGCGCGACACTCGAACGCTATATCCGTACCGATGCCACTCCCTATCCTGGTTTTTCCGGTGGCCCGCTTATTGACCTTGATGGATCAGTCATTGGTGTGCTTACAACAGGATTAGCAAATGGTGTTGCCTTAGCAATTCCTGCAGCCATTGCCAAAGGTATCGCTGATACGCTTGCAACACAAGGCTATATCAAGCGCGGCTACCTCGGCATCAGCAGCCAGCTAGTACACGTACCAGTAGGTCAACGGGCTGGTCGTGAACAAGAGCATGGACTCTTGATCGTCAAGGTTGAAGAGAACAGCCCGGCGCAGCGCGGTGGCGTCATGATTGGTGACATCCTCGTCACGCTTGATAGTCACGTTGTGAAGGACTCGGAAGACCTTCAAATCGTATTAGCAGGAGACCGCGTAGGAAAAACTATTCCTGTCGAAGTCATTCGCGGGAATGCTGTTCAAACACTCCAAGTGACTGTTGGGCAACACAACTAGTAACATACTGGCAGGTACACTATCATGGCACAAACAGAGACATACACACAACGATCTTCGCTTCCGCTTCCTGATGCCTTTTCAGCAGAGTTGACCGCGTTGTTTACTACTGTGCAACCTAGCATCGTACAGGTACATACAGAGGGACGTGGAGCTGGTACTGGTATCGTCTGGAATGCAGATGGACATATTATCACTAATAATCACGTTGTCGCGAAAGATAATGCGCGAGTTCAAGTGTTTCTCGCCGATGGCAGAACACTTGATGCAAAGGTTCTTCATCGTAATCCTCGGCTTGACCTTGCTTTGCTCAAAGTGGCAGGCGAAAACCTAAAACCGCTTCGTGCGGGAGATTCGTCAAAACTGCGTGTTGGAGAGTGGGTCTTTGCCATAGGACATCCTTGGGGCCAACGTTGGGTTGTTACCGCTGGCATCGTTAGCACGCAAAGGACCGCGAAAATCGCTGATGATGTGACAACACAGTATATCCAGTCAGATGTACTGCTTGCTCCTGGCAATTCTGGTGGTCCACTCCTAGACGCAGATGGCAATGTCGTAGGAATCAATGCGATGATCTTCGGCGGTGATCTTGCAGTAGCTATCCCCAGCAACGTTGTCACAACATGGCTTGCGGGACTCACAAAGCGTACAGTGAAGCTTGGTGTAGCCGTACAAACTGTAGAATTATCGAATGCAATTCGTCAGAGTTTCAATACACAACAAGCATCGGGTCTGCTTATCGTGGGTATTGAAGAAACGCGGCAAGTAGGCGATTTATTGGTCGGCGATATTCTTCTTACCGTTGCTGGTAAGACCGTCAACGACCCATCCGCGTTGCGTCATATCCTGTCGCAACAGGGAGAAGCTGCAACCGTGCCTCTTACCATTTTTCGTGCAGGTACTGTTGTCTCTCTTGATGCAACAACACTGGTAGTGGAGAATATCTAATGACTCGCGTGTTCATCATCGCAACAACACCCATGCAGCAAGCTGGATTACGTGCTATGCTCACCTCCTCTGACATAGAGATCGTGGGCGAGTCGCTTGTGCCAGATATTGCACGGAAAGAGCTGTCGGAATGCGATGTAATCGTGATCGCGGACGAAGTGCTCTTAGAGGATGCTGTACGCATGTTTCCTCGTAGTGAAACTGTTGCGCTTGTTGTGATGGCGAACAACGAACAGAAAGCATTTTCTCTCTTACACTCCTTGAAGGTACGAAGTTGGGGTATTCTTCCAACGGCTGCTTCTGCTCCGTATCTTCAAGGAACAGTCGTTTCAGTTGCTCAAGGCTCAGTTGTATTTCCTGCTACACTAATGCACAGTTTCCATGAGCAACCGCTTCATCTGCAGTCGGTCCAGTTAGAAGCTACTGACGATGTTCTCACGTCACGTGAGCATGAAGTATTAGAACTTGTCGGTCAAGGCTTATCAAACAAACTTATTGCACGACAACTACAGATTAGTGAGCACACAGTAAAGTTTCATATTGCTTCAGTCTCTGCGAAACTTGGAGCCTCAAGCCGCACAGATGCTGTACGGCTCGGTCTTCGCAAAGGTCTCATTACGTTGTGATATCTGTATACGGCTTCTTCATGACAGAGGGCCGACAGGATTTACGATAGTCTGTGAAAAACGGATAAGCCTCACTTTCATCGGCTCTTGTCACAAGTAACAGATTGAGACGAATCTGCATACAAAGAAAATCCAAAGGATGTATACGGTTAGAGGATGATTCGCATACATCCTCAAAGAAAGTTAGAGGATGACCAATCCTCTTACACCACGTGCCATTTTTCGCCGACGATGTTCGTCGGTGACTCTTTTGTTGACACCGATCTCGAAACCGTAAGCTGCAAGAGATTGTGAGACGCCTTTCACCTTCTTCGGTTCGTATCTGTGTGCTTCACACCAATTTGTATAGGAAGTCATGATGGTGCTATTCGCTACCCATGCCCCTTCCACTCTTTTACCGCATTCTGCGAGCCACAATCCAACCGTGTCTTGTCCTGGTTGCTGTGTCTGTAGAAGATGGTGGACCGCTTGAGAAGGATGAGGTCCCTGCCCCTCTTGTTGATACCACTGTTCCAGAAGCTGCACCACCTTACGAGGCGTGTCTGCTTCCTCCAATGGTGTATACACCGTGACTTTGAGATCTGGCGTGTCGAAGACTTGAAAGGTGAGACGTTCAAACAGGAGGTACCCCACCTGTGGATGGTTGAGCTTTTTCCGCCCTTCCTGTCCACCCCGTACTTCATGATCAGGCCACCAAGCGCGGAATTCAGGACTAGTGAGCATGAGATCATGGATCAACTCAGTCAATTGAGCATCTCCAGGATACCGACCACAGCTACTCCTGAATTGTGCTAAGAGATGTCGCGCATCTTCTTCCCAATCGACGACGAATTGCCGAGACAAGGGATTGGTGAAGATGCCCCAGATCGTATTGTGTTCACGGGGAGTCATCCGGCGGAAATCGCCAAAGACTGCGCATCCGGCATCGTTCCAAGCCAGGATATCCCATCGTCTTCCTGACACAAAGGCTGGACGCGTGCCAAACTGATCAAGGAAATGTTGTAACGCTGGACTCACGATCTCAGCTTCTTGCAAAAGTGCTGGAGGTGCCTGTTGTTGGGCTAAGAGGAAAAGATGGGTTCTTTCATTCGCATCCAGGCGCAGCGTCTGCACTAGGCACTCTAAGACCTGCGTTGAAGGCGTAATGGGGCGGCCCTGCTCTAACCAGGTGTACCAATCCACGCTAACACCCACCAGTTGTGCCACTTCCGCTCGTCTGAGTCCAGGCGTTTTGCGCCTGTTTCCTTGCGGCAGTCCCACATCTCCAGGCGTAAGCCTTGCCCGGCGCGTCCGCAGAAAATCTCCAAGCTCCTGTAAACGATAGCCTTGTTGTTGAGGCTTGAGTACCAAACGCTCCTCCTTTGCTCAAGGCGGTTGGGAACGATGAACGAGTGAACTATAGGAGTCTCATTCCTAGGAATTCTACTCATCTTGTTCTAGGATCTCTATCAGTATATCATAAGTACGTAGGTGAAGTGCCTGCAAAAAGTCATATAAAAGGTAAGGTATAACATAATGGATTTAAGACTGGCAGGGAAGAGAGCATTAGTGACCGGATCAAGTTCTGGGATAGGTGAGGCAGTCGTAAAGCTACTCGCTACAGAGGGCGTTGCCGTTGTAGTACATGGTCGCGACGAAAGCCGAGCCAACACGGTCGCTGAGGCGATCCGCGCCAAAGGAGGGAGTGCAGAGGTCGCTCTTGGTGATCTCACCACCGACGCTGGGGCTGATGCGTTTGCCTCCGCTGTGCTCGCTGGCGGACCTCTTGATATTCTGGTCAACAACGCCGGAGCCATCGGCTTCCTCTCATGGACGGAGGCGACTGCTGCGGACTGGGCCCAGACATACAACACCAACGTAATTTCTGCCGTGCGGGTGATCCAGCGCTTGGTCCCGCAGATGCGCGAGCGACACTGGGGGCGGGTGATCCAGATTGGCGGTGGTCTGTCGCAGCAGCCTCAGGCTGGTGGGCCGTACTACAATGCGTCCTTGGCAGCTCGCCACAACCTTGCGGTATCCCTTGCACGTGAATTGAAGGACACTGGTGTAACATCGAATGTCGTGTCTCCTGGTGCGATCCTTTCAAGCGAGGCAGCTCGGACGCAGCTTACCCATCTGGTACAGGCTCGTGGCTGGGGGGGCGAGACGTGGGAAGAAATCGAACACAATGCTACACAGAACATAGCACCCAATGACGTGGGCCGTCTCGGTCGGCCAGAGGAGATCGCCGCAGCAGTAGCATATTTGGCTAGCCCAATTGCAGATTATGTGAGTGGTGCAACTATCCGTGTCGATGGAGGCACGATTCGTTCGGTTTTTTAAGAGCGTCGCAAGGAAAGATCCTCTACTAACGGGAAATTCATGTGGCGTATTCACAGAGTGAGTAGGGTACCCCAATGTTCCCCATTGTAAACAGGCTACCAGTAATACTCCATCTGGTGGCCTGTTTATTGTGATCTGTTCTTTTCTTCGAGAAGGTGGTGGCTGAGGTAGTAAAAATAGTTTGTATTCTACGACTATAAGAAGTGCAATACTATAAAGTCCACCACTGTTTGTGCCATGTTCGTGCAGTGACTAATGCGTCCAAAGTTTCTTGTGAAAGAATGTTTCGGCACCGATCCTGCTCTGAAGATGCGTCATAAAGGTCCACGACTCCAAGATCAACACCGACGAGTGGCTCGACGGCTCCAATTGTGCAATAAGGTACGTAGGCGGTACTGTATCCACCTGCTTGAAGCAATACGAGTCGTCCGTCACATACCTCTTCTGCAAGGTTCAGCATGAGCTGTGACATGACTCGAAAGCCATCCATTGTCACCATCATATGCGCGAGTGGATCAAGCCAGTTGGCATCTTGCCCTGCGGTAATGATAATAAGTTGAGGGCGAAACTGGCGTCCAATTGGCACGACAAGCTGCTCAAACGCTGCGCGATACCCTCTATCCCCTGTTCCAGGTGGAAGCGGAATATTAACGGTATAGCCAGTACCAGCACCCGTTCCTACTTGCTCTAACTCACCTGCAAGCTTAGGAAACCAATTCTGCTGATGAAGTGAGACAAAGAGGACTCCTGAGTCTTGGTAAAAAGCATCCTGTGTGCCGTTGCCATGATGCACGTCCCAGTCAACAATCATGATACGTTCAAGATCATATTTGTTCCGTGCATGATGCGCGGCGATAGCAGTGTTGTTGAAGATACAAAACCCCATAGCATGATTGCTCATTGCATGATGACAGGGAGGGCGCAGTAATGCATACACATTGCGTACCTTGCCGTCCATTACCGCATCGATGGCATTCATCGCGCCACCCGCTGCGTAAAGAGCAGCCTCAAAGGACCCTGGACTAAGGACAGTTTCTTCGTCTATGTCTCCCCAAGCACCTTGCGATGGGCCGCCAGTTGCATAAGCACGAATACCCTCAATATACTCTTTTGTATGATAAACAGTCAGTTCATCTTCTGTCGCAGGACGTGCTGAAATTGGTAGCATCTGTTCAGTCAGGCCAGAACCATCGAGAAATTCTTTAATACGTCGGATAATCGTGACCGAAGAAGGATGAGCTTCGGGAGAAAGTTCAAATGAACCATGGTGTGTCACGACGCGTGTTTCAGTACCAGTATCGTGAGCAAGAAAATGCTCATCATACACAAGACCTGTGCGAAATACAGGAGCCATATTTATGCGTTCCTTTTCAACAACTACAGCGTTTACTATAGAGAGACCTACTTTTAATTTTTATTATCATACACCATTGCATAGTCGATTACACCGTCATAACACGATAGGATTTATCATGGATCAACATTCCAACAAAAATAGCGTAGACGAGATTGACCAGCGCATTATTGAGGCGTTGCAACAAGATGGTCGTCGTCCGTTTACAAAAATTGCAGCTGATATAGGCATCTCAGAAGCTAGTGTACGGCAACGCGTAGCACATCTTATCAACACTCAGGTTATGCAAATTGTAGCGATCACAAATCCAGTCAAGCTTGGCTTTACGATGGCGAGCATGATTGGTATCCGCGTCTCTGGTGAACGATTGTTAGAGGCCGCACAAGAGATATCTGCCTTCGACGAGGTAATCTATCTTATCCTTTGTGCTGGAAGCTTTGATATACTTGCGGAAGTTGTTTGTCGAGACAATGACCACTTCCTAAAATTCCTTACAGAAAAGTTGTATAAGGTACAGGGTGTACAGCAGGCCGAGACATATATGTATTTACGTGTATATAAACAAAATGACTGGGCTTTCTTGTCACAAGCTCAGGTTGTACCATCGTCTCCACCAACTCGATCAAACACGTAGAAACTCGATGTACATACCTCTTACAGCGTGCTATAATGCAGTTGTTGCGTACCAGAAAAACTTCTGGGAACTTGATACATGGCGTTCAGATACGTACATATACGATCTGTTTCAGTATCCCGTGCCGACGTATGCTATAAGACGACGACCAAAGGAGACCCCTCGATGATTGAAACAGTTCCGGCGGGCACGGTACTGCATGGACGCTATCGCATTGAGCGTGTGTTAGGTAGCGGAGGTTTTGGGCACGTCTACCTGGTACTAGACCTTTCGACAAATCAGCAGTACGCTCTTAAAGAGTATTTGGTATCTGGTCCAGGTGGACAAGAGCAGCTGATGCACGAAGCCAATGTCTTGAGCCAGCTTCATCATCCCAATTTGCCAGCATTCCACGATGCATTTAACGAGCGTGGTCGCTACTATGTTATCATTAATTATATTGAAGGCGAAGACCTGACTGATATTATTCGCCTGACACAGCGTCGGAATGAGGTTGTGCCTCTTCCACAACTGATGGGATGGATGCTAGAGACCTGTGACGCGGTGCTTTTCTTACATAATCAGCATCCACCAGTGATTCATCGAGACATCAAGCCAGATAATATACGCATCATGCGAAACGGGGTAGCTATCCTGGTGGACTTAGGCAATGCCAAAGCCTATGCCGATGGTTTGCGTACACTCTTATTTATTCGTCATCAAGGAACACCAGGATATGCACCTCCTGAACAGTATCCCGGTGGAAGTGGCACGGATGCACGTTCCGATGTCTATGCATTGGGTGCAACGCTTTACTTTGCTATTACCGCGCATGAGCCACCAAGCGTCTCAACTCGTAATCAAGCTTTACAGCAAGGACAACCAGATTTACCCTCACTGCAGGATGTACTTGCGCAAAACCCTCCTGAAGATAGTCCAGAGGCAATCGCAGCAAAGCAATTTCGTCTAGGCGTTTCAAAACCCACAAAACCTGCGCCGCGTCACTCGCGCCATGTCGCACAACTTGCCACGCTCTCTCTAACGGCAATAGGACAGTTGAATAGCATTCTTCAACGCTCAATGGCAATGAGACCTAAGGACCGCTATCAATTCGTTGCTGATTTCGCGAATGATTTGAAACATGTATTGAACTTAATTACTTCTGAAGCCAAATCAACGCCTAATCCGTTCAGTACACAACCAGATTTGCCAAAGTTGTACGAAGCCATGCAGAACGCGAAAATGGTTGAGGACTTGCAGGACATTGCTCAGACACCACGTTCAGCCTATAGCGTTGCGTCTCACTGCCCTCAATGTAATGCTACCCTTATGGCAAATGCTACATTCTGTCCCAACTGTGGGATATCTCTTACTATAGACCCACACAGTGGTGACGTGCGCACACCTGATGGCACGCCTTTTATGGAAAGGGATTTAGCGCAACAAGGACGTGTCGGAGCGGTAGATCAAGTTGTTACCACCTCGTCACCAAACCAAATGCCACCGAGGGCCTACACGCCTGCCCCGACTTCAACGCCACAAGCTTTTTCTGGGAATACT
Source organism: uncultured Ktedonobacteraceae bacterium (assembly GCA_964248005.1). Classification (GTDB taxonomy): domain Bacteria; phylum Chloroflexota; class Ktedonobacteria; order Ktedonobacterales; family Ktedonobacteraceae; genus JBBQVS01. Next base: position 16,081 of record CAXTWV010000033.1, read on the forward strand.
GCATCCTCCACGAATCCTTCCCCTTGGAATACGACTCCAATTACACCACAAAGCACTTCATCTAGCCCTAGAACAACTTCTAGCGCATCAGACAAACAAGTCATGCAGCAACAGAAACCATCAGGTTTCACAATAAGCACAGGGCTAGTAATAGCTGTGCTCATAATTTTAATTATTCTCATTCTTATCATGATTGTACTTATTGTAAGTCATGCACAACACGCAACGGGCCAAGTTCCTTTTGTTGCATTTCCTCTACTCCTAAGAAGCTAGTCAAACTGCTTTCGTTGCTGTGTATAAACCTGTCTCCAAGATAAATAGAACCTTCTTGTTTACAAAAAATTTATTGATTAATAATACGTTTATAGATTTGGAAGGAAAACAGAATGTTATTGACTTTTCTATAACAATATAGTTAAAATATGCTACAACGCTTCATAAAAACATGATAATTTTTGAGAGGAGGCTTGTGTATGAGTATAACATGTTCACGCTGTTCTTCCAGTAATTCCAAGCGATCAGCATTCTGCTCATACTGCGGAAATAAATTGTTTTTAAATAGAGATGCAGGACAATTTATAGGAAACTTCAACAATCATTCTTTTGTGAATACAGTATCACCTACTTCGCTATCACAACAACCAGTGTTCTTTACTGGTCCTGCGATACACCAATCTTCCTTACCAAATGGCCTAACGCCTATTCCCGTTTCTTTCTATCCTGGTAAGATGGAAGCAGATCAAAAAGTTCTATCCTCACAGCATATTCTTACAGGGCAAGGATGCTTAACGACGCACTATTCCTGGTTATTAGAAGGAAAACATACACAGGCTCTTTTAGTGCGTAGTGCTACGATGAGCCTGTTTCGTCAGCACACGATTTCAGGACTCAAGGTAAATGTAGAAAGAATTTGGAAGCGCAGCCTTTTTGAAGAGCGTGAATACATTACTGTGCAACGAGGCATTTCTACTCTTTTCATATACATTGCTCCCACTGGTCGAGACTTATACATCTCGCGCACCACAGTGGTTTCGCCTCAGATAAGTTCTACAAGAGTGGCTCTTGGGAGTGTTTTACTGCTCTTTCTTGCTATAAGTTTTATGCTCTTACATTCAATGTACTCACTTTTGCACGGTTCCCACCTCTATGGCAATTCTTCACTTTATAACACACTTCTCATATCGAGCACTGCGCACTTTATTATCCCCTTGTTTACACTTTCTTTGCTCCTTCTCATTATCCTTGTTTGCATTCGTTCATGTATTCATTGGTTTGTTGAAAGGGATTTTTGGCATCTACTTCGTTTTAATCGTCTAAATGCATTCCAAATTGACGACATTGCGTTTTTGGAACAGACGGCAGATAACATTATTCACAATGCAGTGAAACAACTTGGTTTGGATGCGACAACGATTACGCCTCCTCCACTTGGATATCAGCATAAACAAAAGATACGGAGCATATAGATACACAAAGTTCTATGCGATAGGCAGTGGAAAGAAGATAAATAGTTCCGCTAACAGAGATCACGATATCAATTCGGGAGAAACATACGCTAAGAAGAGTAAAAATCTATAGTGTATGTTTCTCCCGAATTGATATCGTGAATAACGTTTATCCTAGGTCCACCTCTTATTCTCTTTTAGCAGCCTTCACGGAAAGCCAAAGTACGCCTGGATTGGCACGATGTGAATGGAGTGCCAGCATCTTGTCATAGAATTCGCGTATGGTCGTCGTTTCATGGTTTAAACGGTTAAAATCACGAAGGTACGCTTGGGTTGCTTCAATATGGTGAGGATCATCGCCATTGGCTGGATTCTTGTGGCCTACAACAACGGCATGTGGGTTCAGGGCTTCGAGCCTCTCAAGCGCAGCGATCCAATTCAGTCGAGTTTGTTCACTTGTCTCAATCAGATAAGGATGAACGCCATTGTAAACTGCATCTCCGGCAACAAGCAAGCCGATTGATGGGACGTAAAGAGAGGTCGAATCGGCGGTATCAGTGAACCCATCGTCTACGACAACCAGCTTCAGCCCTTCTACTTCAAACTCCTGACGGTCAAGAACTTCAGGAAGACCGAGTGGCTCAGAGATTTGACCCGGAAAAAGTTTCAACCAGAAGCTCTTTATATGCTCAGGATCGATCTGCACCTGAATTTCTTTGATAACAGCAGGAGTCGCAAATGCTCTTGCGTTCGGAAAACGATCCAGCAACATCTTGATACCAAAGGCATGATCGCCATGAGCATGGGTAATATAGATCGCAAGCAGGTTCTTCCCACTTTTCGTGATCCAATCTATCAATTGAAGATTTTGTTCATGCGTAAGAAATGTGTCAACAAGAACAGCATCCTGTTTGCCATAGATCAGCGTTGCTGTATTCGTGACCCACTGCAGCGACTCAGTGCCTGCTGGCAAGTCACTTGGGATGCCAGAGCTTTTTACCACGAACACATCGTATTTGAGCGTCGTGCTTTCGTTTGTTTTTTCGATCATCTTTTCTCCTTCTACCTTTCTATTGTGTCTTTGTTGGGTACTCTGAAAGCGAGGGCTGTAGTCAAACCCAATGCATCGAGTACTTTCTGTTGAGCATGGGCTTTTGCTGCATTCAAGGGAGCCAATCCTGGGTCGTTGCCGATGATCGTGCGCAAGGGACGTGTTCCTCTTGATTGTGCAATGAGATCGGCAATGAGATCGGCGACAAGCTGTGGGTTTGGTGCAGCAGGCCCATTGTTCGCGACTTCAGTATCACGCAAGATTTGCGCGGGAATATTGTTGAGATGCCCATACTCGCTCAATCGTCCCTGATCGCCAGGATCTTGCTGACTCGTCAGTAACCCTGTCGGGAACAGTCCAGGCTCTATGATGATCGATTCAATACCTACGGGAGCAAGTTCATAGTGATAGCCTTCGGCCAGTGCTTCAAGAGCCATTTTACTGGCAGAGTAAAGTGTTACAAAGGGAAACACTAAGCCACCGGAAATGGAACTCATATGGATCAGTAAGCCATTGCGCTGATGGCGCATGTACGGAAGAACCTCGCGGTCCAGGTGAAGGGGACCGAAGAAGTTGACCTCCATATGTGTACGAACCTGATCAAGCGTATATCCCTCCGTGATCCCGGCTTGGGTGACTCCTGCATTGTTCACAAGGACATCAATGTGCCCGACCTGCTCAATCACTGCCTGAACCCCCTGCTTAACTGAGGTTTCATCGGTCACATCAAGATCGAGAACGGAAAGAGCAAATTGTTCGCGTTGCGCGACATCGCGTAATTCCTTTGCAGATGGGGCGTTACGCCCATTGGCATCACGCAGAGAAGCAAACACCTGATGACCTTGCCGTGCCAACGTTTCAACAATTCTGCGACCGAATCCACTACTGCTTCCTGTTACAAGGACAACCTGCCGAGAGTTCATACTCTAGACTCCTTTTTTACATAGAAAAATGTATCGACTCACCACCACTTTGCTCTTACGTACAAAGTAGTGGTATTGATATGGTAGAATTATGCAATGAGCGTGATGTTGGAACCAGGAGCCAAAGTATCCTGGTATAAAAGCTACCAGGATAAGGAAGAAGACGATGAATCAGCAAGAGCGACGATCAGAATTAGCCCGGTTTTTGCGGACCCGTCGTGAACGCATTTCCCCCAGTCAGTTTGGCTTCCCTGAGAGAAAACGACGCAGGACGCCAGGACTGCGCCGAGAAGAACTGGCACTGGTTGCAGGAGTGGGGACGACGTGGTATACTTGGCTCGAACAAGGGCGAGCCATTACCGTCTCGGCTCCAGTACTGGAAAGCTTGTCCCAAGCCTTACAACTCGACGCCGCTGAGCGAGCACATCTTTTTATTTTAGCGAGAGAGCAGCTTCCTGCCACTCCATTTCCTGCGACAGAAACCGTTGATCCCGCCCTTCAACTCATCCTTGATTCAATAGGAGTTTATCCTGCCTACGTCGTCTGTCCACGTTGGGATATCATGGCCTGGAATCGGGCGGCCTGTCAGGTGTATGCTGATTTTAACACCATGTCTCTCCAAGAACGCATTCTTCCCTGGTTTCTCTTTACGAACCGACGGCTACGCACACAGCTCGTGGATTGGGAGACAGAAGCGCAGCGTACCCTTGCCCTCTTTCGTGCCAGTACCCAACGCTATATCGGAGAAGCATGGTTAACAGAACTCGTCACAGAACTCAAACAGGTGAGTCCAGAGTTTCGCGAGTGGTGGCCTCGACATGATGTTCAAGGAGTGCATACGGGACAGACACGCCTCAATCATCCTCTCGTTGGGATGTTAACCATGCAGGCAACGACCTTTCATCTTGCGGATCATCCTGATTTACAAATGATTGTGTATACTCCTGTCTCTGAAACAGATACTTTGACGAAATTGATCACTCTTTCAGCATCTGGATCAAGCCTTCAATTTCTTAAAGCCGTGTAGAAAAGCTTTTACTTGCCTAACAGGGTGATCCTGACGAAAAAGTACGAGGCAGTCTCCTCTCTTCGTATCTCGCTCTCCCTTCTCATTGCAAAAGTGTTCGTGCTTACCATTGCTGTCGATACTGACGTGGGGTGAGGCCCATATGCTGTTTGAAGACCTGTGTGAAGTGACCGTGGTTGGAGAAGCCTACGTCCTGAGCGATCTGCGAGAGCGGCAGATCCGTTTTCCGCAAAAGACGCTGGGCAGCCTCAAGCCGTTTGCGGAGGAGAAACTGGTGTGGGCTTTCGCCAGTTGTTTGGCGGAAGAGACGTGCAAAATGATAGCTACTGAGACCAACTTGCTGTGCAAGCAGACCCACAGAAAGAGCGTCTTGAAGGTGGGCATAGATGAAATCGATTACCCGTCTCATCTGCTGAGGAGAAAGACCTTGTGTATATTCTGGCACAGCGATGTGCTGCGTCGAATAGTGACGCAGGAGATGGACAAGCATCATTTCGGCTGTTGTATCAGCATAGAGCCTGCTTGCAAAAACGGGTTGGCATGCTTCTCGTTGTAATGCAAGACTCAACTGTGAAAGCAGTGGGTCCTGAAAACCTGAGCGGTCCTGAAGCATCAATCGAGCAGGATCACGGTCTGTCAATTCTTCAATGGTTTGAGCAAACAGGTGCTGATTGAGATGTAGGTACAGAACGCGGATTGGCTCGGGCGAGAGGCTCTTCCAACGCACTGCATAGGGCGCACCATCCCCAGGTGTGAGACACAAATCCCCAGCATGAGTCACATTGGAGACCCAAGGACCATCCAGAGCGCGGCACTCGACGTGCGTCACCCCAGAAATGGTCAACGTGAGAAGGATATCAGGAGCTGTCGGCATGAGCAGTTCCTCTTTCATCTCAGTGGGTTCCTGATACTCACGAACCATCACGCTTTCCCAGCCAAGATCGCGGCTAGAGAGGATGGGAGGAGTAGCCACATAGTGCTCGAAGTCGCGTGTTGAGGTATGAGAAGGGATAGCACGTTCTTTTTTCGTAGACAGGTCATCGTGTGTCATAGTTTCTCGTTTCATAAGAACATTTCTTTCCAGCGTATCCAATTGTAGCACGTCGAGGAAGGTAAGCATCACTCGCCCTGTATCCAGGTCTTCAAAGGACAATGAGGTCAGACATCTCGTCACTCTCGACTCGATCACCAAGAGTGCGCACGTTTTGAACAAAAGTAGCACGAATAGAGAAGCGTGTGTCTCTTCTTTCTTCTATCATAGATACATCTACAAAAATCACTCATCATCGAAGCCCAGTACGTCTTCTGTGAACAGATGTGGTTGTGAGATGGTGTATTCAGAGAAATACTTACGTAAAGGAGTCCTCGTTCAATGGACCTTCCCATCATTCTGCACGTGAATGGAACGAACTACGACCTTTCCATTGATACCCGTACAACTCTCCTGGATGTCTTGCGTGAACATCTTGGACTGACGGGTGCGAAAAAAGGGTGTGATCATGGACAATGTGGTGCCTGTACCGTTCTGATAGACGAACGACGAGTCAATAGTTGTTTGACCTTCGCCGCAGCTCAGCAAGATGCCAAGATCGTGACGATAGAAGGGCTGGCTGACGATGACCAGCTTCATCCCCTCCAACAATGCTTTATCGACCATGACGCCTTTCAATGTGGTTATTGCACACCAGGACAAATCTGCTCTGCGGTGGGCATGCTCCAAGAAGTGGAGGCAGGATGGCCCAGCGCGGTCACGCCCGACGTGACTGCGGAACAGATAACGCTGAGTGAGGATGAGATACGCGAACGCATGAGCGGCAATTTGTGTCGGTGCGCCGCCTATCCCAATATTGTTGCAGCTATCACGGAGGAGGCACAACACGCATGAAACCCTTTCGCTACGAACGTGCTACTGATGCATCCACAGCTGTTGCACTGTTAAGCAAAGAACCGTCAGGAGCCTTTCTTGGTGGTGGTACCAACCTCGTCGATCTCATGAAACTGGGGGTGGCACAACCAAACGTGCTGATTGATATCTCGCATCTGCCGCTCAACGCGGTCGAGGAACGTGCCGATGGAGGCGTGCATATTGGAGCTGCGGTTCGCAACAGTGAGCTTGCAGCCGAGCGACTCATTCGGTCGCGCTATCCTGTCCTTTCGCAGGCGCTACTGGCAGGAGCTTCGGGGCAACTGCGTAATCAGGCAACCACGGGCGGCAATGTGCTGCAACGCACGCGCTGCCTGTACTTCCAAGATGTCTCCAAACCCTGTAATAAGCGAGAACTTGGCAGTGGGTGTCCTGCGCGTGAGGGACATCATCGAGAACTCGCCATTCTTGGCACCTCCGATGCCTGTATCGCAACGCATCCTTCCGATATGGCAGTAGCAATGGTTGCCCTTGACGCGACAATCCATCTACTTGGACCCAGCGGAGAGCGAACACTTCCGCTCACAGACTTCTTTCGTCTGCCTGGCGACGAGCCACAACAGGATAATGTGCTGGAGCATGGCGAGTTGATTACGGCTTTCGAGTTGCCAGCCCTGCCATTTGCCGTCCATTCGCACTATCGCAAGGTGCGTGATCGTGCCTCCTATGCCTTTGCGCTCGTCTCGATTGCGGCAGCCGTTGACGTGGTAGATGGGACCATACGCGATGTACGTTTAGCCTTTGGCGGAGTGGCGCATCTGCCGTGGAGGGCACAAAAAGCGGAAGCGATGCTGCTGGGTGCTCAGGTGAGCGAAGAGGTCTTTCGTCAAGCCGCTGATGCCGAACTCGCTGCAGCGAAGCCATTACAAGAGAACGCCTTTAAGGTTCCTCTGGCACGCAACCTACTTGTCCGCACACTACTCGATCTGACACAGGAGGGAAAATAGATGGCACAGATGATACGCGAACGCGTCATCGGTCAACCACTTAGTCGTCTCGATGGCCCAAAGAAAGTCACCGGAACCGCCCCGTATGCCTTTGAACACTCATTCAAAGAGATCGCCTATGGCTTTCCAGTGCAGAGTCGCATTGCCAAAGGGAAAATTGCATCCATTGATGTGAGCGAGGCACAGGCCATTGAAGGGGTCATCACCATCCTCACCTATGAAAATGCTCCTCGGCTGAGTGCGAAAATTCCAGCAAACATTCGAGTATTGCAATCGAATACCATAGACTATCGTGGACAGTTCGTTGCCTTCGTGGTGGCACACACACTTGAGGTCGCACGCCAAGCAGCAGAGGCCGTCGTCGTTTCCTATTCCCAACAGCCTCATGATGTCCAGTTCGATGCAAATCGCAAAGACGTATACACTCCAAAGACAATCAATGCTCCGGCTCAGGTAGACACATCTACAGGAGATGTGGAGGCTGCATTTGCATCTTCGGCGGTCTCCATCGATACCGTCTATACCACGCCAGCCTATCATCCTAATCCCATGGAACCTCACGCTACCGTTGCCTCCTGGCGTGATGATGGTGTAACCCTCTATGACTCGAATCAGGGGGCACATGCTATTCAGACAACGGTTGCACAGGCATTTGGCCTTAAAGCTGAGCTTGTACGAGTACTTGCTCCTTATGTGGGGGGAGGTTTTGGCTCGAAGTATCTTGCCGTCTCTTCCACGATTCTCGCAGTGATGGCTTCCAAAGTAGTAAAGCGGCCTGTGAAGTTCTCGCTCACGCGCCAGCACATGTTCGCAGAAACGGTTCATCGTGCGCCATCCTTTCAGCATCTTCGTCTCGCGGCGGACAAGGAGGGGCACTTGACCGCCATTTCCCATAATATTGTTTCTCCAACATCAAAACTCGTGGAGTTCGTCGAACAAACGGGCATGGCAACACGGACGATGTATGCCGCCCCCAATCGCTCGAATACCCATAAAGTTCTCAAACTTGATGTGCCTGTCTCTGGAACCATGAGAGCACCAGGCGAGAGCCTTGGTATGTTCGCGCTGGAGTCGGCAATGGATGAATTGGCTATTGCCTGCAAGATTGATCCCATCGAACTCCGTATTCGCAACGAACCGACGACTGATCCGGCGACTGGGCTTCCTTTCAGTAGCCGCGGTCTCGTCGCCTGTTTGCGTGAGGGAGCACAACGCTTCGATTGGCAAGCTCGCGATCCTCACCCTGGTATGCGTCGCATCGGTCGCTGGCGCATCGGAGTCGGTGTTGCCGCGTCAACCTATCCCGTCTTTCGCCTTCCCTCAACTGCAACAATACACATGAATCAGCAGGGGCAGTATCATGTGCGCATCGATGCAGTAGATATCGGAACTGGAGCCTGGACTGTCCTTACACAAATTGCCGCCGACGCTCTTGAGGTTCCAATTGAATCCATCCACCTGGAAATCGGCGATTCGCTCCTCCCTATGGGAGCGAGTGCTGGTGGCTCGGCTGGAACGGCATCCTGGGGAACGGCGATTGTTGAGGCGGCGCACACGTTGCGTGAGCGTCTGCAACACAGACATGGTGTCCTTCCTGAAGAGGGAATCGAGGCGACAGGGCAAGGTGGCGAAAATCCTGATATGAAGAAGTTCGCGATGCACGCATTTGGAGCACAATTTGCCGAGGTACGAGTGAACATAGACACGGGTGAAGTGCGGGTACCACGCCTGCTTGGAGTCTTCGCGGTGGGGCGCATCATGAATGCAAAGACAGCACATTCGCAGTTTCTTGGGGGTATGACGATGGGTCTCTCAATGGCCCTCTACGAGCACAGTGTGATGGACCCACACTTCGGTGATTTTGTGAATCACGATCTCGCAGAGTACCACATTGCCAGCAATGCCGATGTAGAGTCGATTGAAGCTACATGGATCGATGAAAACGATCCCTATGTCAACCCGATGGGAG
>CAXTWV010000034.1:0-15729 GCA_964248005.1 uncultured Ktedonobacteraceae bacterium
GGACGGTAACGTCGATAGTGTGATAGACCAACCTGATCAGACCCACGGACGCCCATGAGGGGCTACCCTACTATACAACACTGCTGTGTGCTACGCACGTTTTATATAGTAGGGTAGCCCCTCGTGGGCGTCCGTGGATCTATCATGTATATCGTATATAATATCGAAGTTCTTTTTATTTGAAATATCTTGCGCTTTAAGGAGATGATGATGTCTGGCTTTATACCTTGGAACAAAGTAGATTTACCGCTCAAAGCATCGCGCTCCATCTGGATAAGTACAACTCGACCCGATGGACGACCACACGCTGTTCCCGTATGGTTCATCTGGAATGGCACAAGCATCTATTTTATAACGAGACGCGACATGCAAAAGGCAAAAAATCTCGTCAACCAGCCTTGGATTGTTGTTCATGCCGGTGATGGCGATGATGTGATTATTCTCGAAGGCCCTGTCGAAATTGTCACCAATCAGGAAGAACTCGACCGTGTTGAAGCAGACTACAGGGACAAATACGTTGACCCGTACAGTGGAGCAAAGGACACCATTTTCCAAGAGAATTGTGACTTGTACCGTGTCAACGTGAAACATGTCATGACCTGGGAATACGGGACTATAGGCACACGTACCGATTGGAGATTTTGAGCAAGGCACCATCTAAGAGATTACGACGATTGGGCATACCTGCCATCCTGCACCACGAGACGGAGTTTGCGTTTAAATACTTTCTCGAAGAGGTCGGCTTTGTCGTGTGCTTGCTCTATTTCGGCATCAAGATCGGCGAGCGAACGGACCCAGAGGAGGATTGTCCAGATGTTCTCGTTGCACAGTGCTGGCTCTGCCGCGATACGTAGTACACGCGCATCGTGACTATAGTCAAGTGCATCAGCAATGCGTAGAAGCGCGGCCAACATGGAAACACGTTTACGGGCGCTACGACTGAGGGTCGCGAACTCCTCGTGATCGTTGCTAGGCAGAGCACGTCGATGATAGCGTGCGATAAGTGCTATCTCGTACCGCTCCTCTTCTGTGAAATCGGGAAGGCGAGTCTCTTTTATCAAGCGAAATGAATGCTTGTGATGACGCCGAGCTTCGATGAGCATACCTGCGTTATGCAGCAATGCCGCACGCTCAAGCATACGCAAACTGCGTTGATCTAAACGGTGAAGCGGATGTGTTGCGTCAAACATCTGTATACAAAGGCGCATGACTTGACGCGCATGAGGCCAATCTTCCACAAGTAACCCCCCGCTCAAGTGTAGTTCTTCTCTTGTCGGCTGCACGTCTTGCCACCAGCCTAATTCTTCAATCGAGTTTGACATCATTTATATGTTCCGCCTTCATGTAGTAGTATACTCTATTACATCTCACACGTCTAATAAATCGAGAACGTCTTGATAAAAGCCGCGAACTTGTAGCGCATCCCAATGTTCTCGAAATGCGTTGTACTGTTCCTCCCTTTGCTGCTGAGTACTGTGCAATAGGCGTTCCAGCCCATCACGCTCTGCCTGTGTAGGGGCAATGTGTGCATCGAGCAGGTGTGTCACAAGGTCCAGGTTGGTAATGAGATGCTTTCCTGCTCTCTGTTGAGCCTGCACCGCTTGTGTATGTTTGTCGTTTGTATGAACCTGACCGTTTGCTTGTTGCTCCAAACGAAGAGTAAGCAGCGCAATCATAACATCGCTATCATGTAACGCACCAAGCTCTTCCTGTATCTGCGTGACTTCCTCGACGACCGAAGCACTCTCTTCCGGTAAGACATCCGCGAATATTTCGAGCGTGTAACGCAAGCGTTTCGAGGCAATACGCAGATCATGCAATTCGTCTGAACGTTGTGGGTCATGAGCGTAGCGACCCCATTCCTCCATCTCTTCGAGACGGGTACGCGTGATGATACGAGCATTTGTACTCGTCAATGCATGTGCATCAAGCCCAGAGATTGCTCTAGCTTTTGCCATTGCGAACCTCCTCTCTTGATAGACATGCTTCTATCTTCTGCTTAAATGTGTGCTCGTCAAACTTCTTAAAAAACGTTTCCAAAGCACGCTGATGCTTCTCCCGATACTCCTGCAAACGGTCGATCAGCCATTGTATACCAGCTTGTTCTTCTGCTGACACGTGCTGCATCTGAACATGTAGATTCTGTATCATGACATCCGTATCACGGGCGTTGCCCAGGATGTCCGCGATTTTCTTTGTCTCTTTGTACACTTCTTTGAACGGTTGAGGAGCGCAAATAGCTTCATATGCATCGAGTATAGCACGAAGACGCCGCGACGCTACCCGCATTTTGTGTACCGCTTCGATATCGTCGTGTTTGAGTACGTCATCGCGCCATTCCAGAAGCTTTTCAGTACGGTCAAGTAGCAGACGCCGCCCAGAATGCGCGAATGTCTCATGTAGCTTGTCCTCTTTCGCATGAGCATCGCGGTCTCCTCCTGGTGCAGTAGACGTATCTACTTGTTGCAGCCATTGCTCCCCATAGCGTGCATACGCCAACAACACGCCCTCACGAATACCATGTGGACTGACAAAAATTTCGTTCAATTGTAAACGTTCCATCATCGCACGAATAATTAAAGCTCCTGCTGACAAAATACGCGCACGTCCCACGGGTTGCTGATAGCGTTGAGCGATCTCTTCCGCAGACAATGCTTGTAAGAGTCCCTCGCAACGTACTATATCCTCACGCGTCAGACGTTGCTCATTGTCAGCAAGCTGAAACGCGTTGCGTGCAAGTGCAAGCAAGGAGTTGGCACTGCCCCCAGTCACAATCAATGATGGTGGTGTACGTTTGATTTGCATTCCCTCAAAATAAGTGGTGAGAAATGTGTAAGCGGTATTCACCTCATCGCGTGTTGGTGGGTCGGAGGGAAGATAGCGATCATGGAGCCAGCCAGAACCAACCGGCACCGAGGTGCGCCATGTGATGTGTTCATGTTTCGCGGTAATCATCTCAGTACTGCCACCACCGAGGTCCATGACGCCGAGTTGAGCAGGTGCATGAGGCTCTTGACTACGTTCATAGGTCGCACCCAAAAATGTCAGCGCAGCCTCGACGGTGCCTGCAATAAGCTGAACCTCTAAGCCTAGTTCACGATGTATAGCGTCTATAAAATCCTGGCTATTGGTCGCCTGACGAATAGCCTCTGTCGCCACAACAAAAATCGGGTTTGCATCATGTTGTTCAGCAACGGCTTTATAGTTCCTCAACGTAGCGAGGGAAGCGTCGAGTTTCTCTTGTGAGATAGCGCCTGTTGCGGTCACGCTTTCTCCGATACGTACCAGTTCAACCTCGTCCGCCAGAATGTCCAGCCTCTTGGGAGCACAACGCGCCACCACAATATGAATGGTATTACTGCCTATATCTATAGCTGCACTCGTAGAAGAAAACTGCGCTTGCATATATGAAAACTCCTGTGGGATGTCAAGAGATGCTATGTTATTGGTTTGTAGGGACCGATTTATCGCGTCCTCGTCGGTGTCGTGATGCCAAAAGGACGCGATAAATCGGTCCCTATATGTAAAATAAACAGTAAAGCACACAACAAACACGCTGTACGCAGCAAGCCAACAATAGCTTGAAGCATACAAAGTGTACACCATTGTACGGGAAAGTTACCATAATTATATCACGTTTGGGGTATAGAAGAGGTGTCAGACAGGTGTGAAAAAGCCCTTGACAAGTCGCAACAGATACAGTACTATTGCAGTGTCCACAACGAACTGCTGTGGTACAGATATGTCAAGCCGCGATGGTGAAATTGGTAGACACGCAACGTTCAGGGCGTTGTGCCTTCACTGGCATGGGGGTTCGAGTCCCCCTCGCGGCACTTCTCTGCACACCCCAAAACGTCTCTTACACTGGAAACATAACTTTGCAGCAGCAATTTTATGTTTCTAATTTTTTATATATTTTATCCTTCTCATAAAAGGCACGGTAGAATGTCTACATTAAGCGGAGCCAGCGAGCTTGTGGCAATTATCGTTGTACTCATAATACTGTCACTACTTCTCACTCTTATTCTCGTTCTCTATCTTAGACAAAGAGCCAATAATCAAGATTATGTATATATTTCAGCCGAACAAGTAATTCTGATTAACGAACATATAACACAAATTCAAGGGCTACTACGTGATCTAAACGCACTAGAAAGTGCCTTAACAAGACCACATACCGCGGCATATTATGAGCAGGCTGATATTGTTATACAAACTGCTGTCCTTATCGAAGGAATTGCAATGAATCATCCATTTGTTGATGGAAATAAGAGAACTGCAATGCTTACCGGGCTAAATTTCCTTGAGAGCAACGGCTACCGACTGAGACAAAGAGCTAGCAGAGAGATAGGGCAAAGGATAGAGAGCCTAGTTGTAGAAAGAAACTTAGAAGAATTCACAGAATGGCTTCGCTCATCTATCCAAAAAAGCTAAATAGGGATATAATACAAGTAATATAAGTATCGCAAGTAATCCGAGGGGTGCATAAAATGAAAAAATTAGACACAAAGCGCAAACAAGATACAAAAAAGCAACCTCCTATTAAGTACGCAAATACTGAGCATGTACTCAAGGTTACAGAAAAGTTTATGAAGCAATATGCAGAGGCACTTGAATACCTGAAAGACCGATAGAGCGCCTACACAGAACTACTATAGCATTTTAGTGAGACACGCAACGTTCAGGGCGTTGTGCCTTCACTGGCATGGGGGTTCGAGTCCCCCTCGCGGCACTTCGTATAGGGTACAAGCAGAGAGACGATGAGGAAAGCTTTCCTCATCGTCTCTCTGCTTTTCCGCGTTTAATGTTCTGCTAGTTCAGCCATCTCAGCGAGCGAAGCTGTTACATCGGCATGAGCCGGGTCGCCGTTGAGTTCGCGATAAATCGTGGCGACCGTGACGGCGATACGTTCGCCATCTGTCCATGACGCATAGCGGTCCATCGCTATCGATTTCGCGGCCTCGAAAGCAGGCATCCCGGCTTCGTAACGTGTGCGTGTCTCAGCAAAAACGTATTCAAGATATCCCTTGAACTCTCTCACACCCTCTTTATCGGTGATAGGACCATGACCAGGCACGATGGTCTCGACATCGAGCGAGAGAATGTAGTCACAGGCTCGAATCCAGTTAGTCACCGGGCCAGCCCACGCGATAGGATGACCGCCGACAAACAAAATATCAGCCGTGAAGATGACACGATCACTGGGAATATGAATCAATGTATCGCCAAGCGTATGAGCTGGGCCGACCTCGATGAGACGCACATCCTTGTTTCCAACCTTCACATCTAACATGCCCTCGAAGGTTTCCTTGGGCAAGGTCAATGTAATGCCGTCGAACTTGAACGGCCCAAAGATACGCTTAATAAACTCTCCCGCTTTCCCCATCTCTGGTGTCAGTCTCATCAACTCCGCGAATTGCTCAGGAGGAGATTCTGTGCCCATCTGATGAGCGGCACGTGCGGAAGCAATGATGCGAGAATCGGCGACTAATTCGTTACCAAAACAGTGGTCGCCATTGGCATGAGAATTGACAAGGATATCAATATGAGATGCGGCTGGAACGGACTTGCGCATAGTGTCTAACATCTCTTGTGTCAATGGGAGGTCGAAAAGCGTATCGACCAGCAAGGATGTATCACCGTCAGTGATTAAGCCTGCATTGCTCCATCCCCAGGAGCCATCGGGCTGTAAGTAGGCGTACACAGAGTTACCAAGGTCGTGTAGTCCTTTGGTATATTTCCAATTGCTCATCGTGTTGTTCCTTTCCATTCACATTAATCTCTCGCTCCAACCGTGTTGGCAAGCACACCGATGCCTTCCACATCTGCCTCTAGCAGGTCGCCTGGCTCAATCCAGCGGTCAAGTTCTAAGCCGCATCCACGCCCAACTGTGCCACTTGCAAGCACATCACCGGGAAAAATCTCCTCCTCGTTAGAGAGATACTCGATGATCTGTTCAAAGGAGAAACGCATCTGACCAATACTGCCTGATGACCATTCTTCGCCATTGACCCGAAATTTCATGGGTGCATGCAAGGCATCGAATTCATCCACCGTCGCGATACAAGGCCCAATGCCTGTCGCGAAATCTTTTCCTTTGAATGGCCCTAATCCCACCGACATCTCGCGCATTTGTATGTCACGTGCTGAAAAGTCGTTGAAGATAGAGTAGCCATAGATGTAGTCGCTAGCTTTCGAGGCACGAATATCTTTTCCTGTACGTCCAATGATCGCACACAGTTCGAGTTCATAATCGAGTTTTTGCGTATAACGAGGCCAACGCACAATGGCATCGGGTCCAATCACCGTATCAGGATTTCCTTTGTAGCACACGGGCATATTGTACCACTCATCCGGGACCTTGCTTTTGAGACTGTTACGCACATGTTCCTCAACGACCATAAAATCATGAATACGGCGCGGGCGAGGCAAAGGCGCACAGAGCTGTACGTCTCCGTGTTGAAACACAATCCGCTCACTTCTCGCTCCATATTGTTCAGTAGAAGGCTGAACGCGTGTAAGTGCTTCACGAACTGTATCCAGCGTGCGAGTGCCACCAGCAATGAAAGCGATCATATCGACTGGAACAAGGTATTCAGCCTCTCGATATGCGTCTTCATAGTTGCCGCTACGTCTGAGATACTCAGCCGCCAGAAAATTAGCATCTACGATGCTCTGATCGTCCCGCCATACTCCAACTCGCCGGAAAGGACCAACGACGGTCTGTACTTCATACGTTACCAATCTCATATTTGCCCTCTTTCTACTGCGATAGGAGCCTTTTGTGCGGTGGAGGTGCCAAGAGGCTCACGAGCAGCGAAGCCTATAACAGCAAAGACGATACTTACCACGCCCAGGAAAACCCAGGCCCAGGTAAAACCACTGGCAACCTCAATCTGTCCGAAAAAGATGGGAACAAGAAAGCCACCTACCGCTGCAAGCGTCAATATCAAGCCCTCCGCGGTCGCAACATCTTCAGGATTAATTCTATCCCTATAATGACCCGGTGTCGATGTCATTGCAGCGAAGCCAAAGATTAAGAAGAACCCGACAACTATAGCAATCACCCAAGTCCCGATAAGACCGACAAATGGAAACAAGATCATGCCAACACCTAGCAGGAGTAGAGGCGTGATGATCACAGCCTTCAACCGACGGGTATGATCAGCCATATAGCCGCCAATAAGAGAGCCTGGAATACCTGCTAACACGATGACCGCTGCTATGAGTCCTCCAGTTGATTCTGAAAGATGGAATACCGCGACAGCATATGTACTCATCAGTTGCGAAGCAGTGAAATAGGCACCGTAGGCTCCAAGGAGACTCAGACCAAGAAACCAGAGGTCCTTGTTGCCAAGTACTCTCCCGACAGCCGACCAGCTAAAGCTTCCAGCCTCTAACTCTACCTGCTCATCATTGGGTACACGTAGCCAGATGAGCGTGATAAAAAAAATGACAAGCCCGATAACGCCACCAATGACCAGAGCCGTAGACCAGCCCGTAGCCTGGATGACACTCACCCAGGTAAAGAGGCCAAATGCGGCTCCAAGAGCAAAAGCCGCTCCACCAGAAATACCAAGGGCCAGAGCCAGCTCACGACCACGAAACCAGGATGTTACCATCGCAAAACCACTACCCACGAAAAAAGATGCACCAATGCCAGTGATGATACGCAAAATCACGAGCCAACCATAGTTAGGAGCAAAAGCACTAGCGATGCCGCCCAATGATTCGAGTAAAATACCTGCCAGTAGGACATTCCGTAGCCCAAAACGGTACGTCAGGAAACCGGTTGGAATATGAAAAATTCCATATCCTGCAAGAAAAAGTGAGATGAGTAGAGCTAGTTGCGGAATCTGGAGGCTGAATTGCTGTCCTAAAGCAGGGAAAGCAGCCGCGATGTCGAACCAGTTTAATGTCAATTGGACAAAGCCAAGGGAAAGGATGACGAGCATCCACCAACGAAGCGAAGTATCTCTTGATCCTGATACGGATGTCTTCATGATCTTACAACTATCCTTCCATAATTACGCCAGGATTTACCTGACTACTACACGCATCTTGTACCTTCACTCGTGAACAAGATACGATGAAACTGTAAAAGCCAAGAGTTTTGCTCGAACCTCCCTTTCTTGAAAAGTATGACGAAAAAAGGACAATATGTGAAGTGAGTAATATGACAGCAGGGGGTGATACATGTCTGTACATGTACAGATATGTATTGAGTTGGTTTCCGTAATTGTTGGGAAGAAAGCTAAACGACTATGCCTAAACGTAAGGAAGTCGTTGCTAGATGCGTTCGGTTACGGCATTCGAGCTTGCGTTGCAGACGGCGTAAATGAAAGCGAATAGTACTGGCCTCTATATCCAAAATTTCCGCCATTTCTTCGTCTGCCAGACCCAACGTGAGTAGGTACAGAATGTTCCATTCACGCTCACTACAATCATATTGACGGTAGGCAGGCTGTTGTGCCATTGTCGGTTCATTGGTGAGTAGCATCAGCGTGGTTGTACGGAGCCACAATTCCCCAATCGCATCTATCAGATGTCGCGAAATGGTGTCAGTAAATGCATTTTGCGTGCGTGTCGCGCCATAAATGAGAAAACCAGCCTCAATAAAAGGCACACAGAGGATACTTCTAATTCCTTCTGCCTGTACCTCTGGAAAGGGCGCAAAGCGGTTATCGAGTTTGTAATCGTTGGTCCAAATGGATTTTCGGCGCGTCCAAGCGTATCCTCCTTGCCCTAGAGGAATATACATAGCATGCGTCTGATAGCTATCAGTGCGTAAGCCAACGCCAGTACGTAATTGAAATTCACGAGGTGCCGTCTGGATTTTTGTATATCCAACATCGAGGTGAAAAGCCGAAAGAAGCTGAGTTAAGGCTGCATGCATCCGAGCTTCGTCTACCTCTGATCGTCGAGGGAGCGTGCGAGTGTCATTACTCATTGCTTCACGTCTTTCTGTGAAAAAGCTCTAGTAATACTCTGTTTTATTGAGTATACACGGTAAATAGGCAACAAACAACTATCAATGTTGATAGTTATTTGTCACCTTAGTAAGTCTCATCATCTGGACTATAATAGTAGTTGTTTCGATAAACAGCTAACGGGTAGTATTCTCCCAATTCCACTTTTCTAGCCATTGATGAGAATAGGTCTATAGATAATAAGCAAATACATTAAGGAGAAGATAATGTTTACTGATACAAAAGCATTTAGCGGGTTTTCAACTCATGATATCCAGAAGACAAAAGAATTTTACAGTACTATTCTTGGTCTGAGAGTTACTGAAGAATATGGCATGCTAAGACTCCATCTTGCAACTGGAGCAGAGATACTTGTCTACCCAAAGGGCGATCATGTTCCTGCAACCTATACCATTCTTAATTTCCCTGTAGACGATATCGAGCACGCGGTAGATGAACTAACGAGCAAGGGTGTCACGTTCGAGCATTACGAAAACATGACAGATGAAAGAGGCATTCTCCGAGGCATTGCCCAAAATCGCGGCCCTGACATAGCCTGGTTCAAAGACCCGGCAGGCAATATACTTTCCGTGTTGAAAGAAAGTTAGCATCTTGTTGATGCTTAAATAGAGTGTAAAAGAGGTCATTTATGCAGCCGGATACCATCTCAGAGGCGATACGCAAGTACTTTGCTGCTTTTTTGGCACAAGACAGGAAGACGTTAGAAGAGGGCTTGAGTGATGATTTCACGTTTACTAGTCCATACGATGACCATATTAGCAAGGCAGCTTTTTTTGAGCGATGTCTGCCGGGAAGCGAGCAATTTCTCACGCATCGTGTTGAGAAGCTTTTCGTACAAGGAAATGAAGCATTTGTTCTTTATCAAGCAGAACTGAAGAACGGTACTACATTTCGTAACACAGAATATTATACGTTTGAAGGAAACAAAATTAAGGCAGTCGAAGTCTACTTCGGGTCAGCATAACTCCTACCATAACTATCCTCTGTCACCATCACTCTAACTCTATTCGTGCTATCCACAAGAACATCGTCAGAACCTTGTTCTTGCAAGATGAGAGGCTAGCATATACAATAAGCTTGCAAGAACAGGTTGAAAAGGAGTTAGTTATTTATGGGAAGCATGAAGCAGACCCATCATTTTGTCCCGTGCAAGGAATGCAAAGGAAAACAATTTCTCACACATCGTAGTTTCTATTGGACACGCAGTGACGATGACACTGACTCTTTCTGTATCGCAATGGTGATCCTCACCTGCACAACATGCAATCTCACGACCTACTATGCTCAAGAACAAGACATTCTTGAAACACTAGAACCACCAAGCCAGGACATCTATAACTAGTATCCCGGCCCTACATTAAAATAACCCAACTGTGAGAGGCAAACATTCGTTGTGCTATTACAGAAATTCCCTTTCAGATAGTTGCCACCTTGCTGCTGCACAGTCCCATAATAGAGGAGTGGCTTTTGACCAGCAGCTTGTTGAATGGAAAAATAGAAATTGCCCTGCATATCTACCTTTCCTGTCAACAGATAGGGAGATTGAGGAGGAGACGTGTATGTAACTGAACCTTGTAATGCTCCACTACCTTTAGTCTGTACGAGAAACACGGTAATAGCTGTCGTTTGTTGCGTCGTTTCATTAAACATTGACCCTTTATAGGTACCAGGAATGTACATACCATTTGCGGGCGTTGGTGTGGGCGTCACTCCAAGCGTTGGCTTTGGTGTGGGCGTTGGTCGTTGCGCACTTGTTGCGGTATGTGTAGCACCAATATTTGGGTTGCTGATAGCACTCGCGCCGAGTTGACGACTACCACGAGAGGTACTGAAATAAAATATTGAACCGCCAACAAGTAATAGGATAACGAGTAGGGAGACAATACTGACAGTTCCGAAGCGAAAAGGCGACGACCTTTTTTGTACGACCGCTTCTCGCTCGGCAGTCTGAATTGAGGAAGACGCAGCCATAGTCGGGAGATCGTGACCTGATACTGGCTCAAACAATTGTGGCGTGACAGGTTGCTGTGGCTCCGCATCTATCGTTTCTGCTGTACGTTGCGCCTCATTGGATGGCTTCACGGCAATGCTCAGGACAAGTGCATTCGACTGGCTAGATGAGTCATCTGAGGAAGGCACACGAATGACCTGTCCATTCTGTGTTCCTGCTGGTATTGGAACACTCACCTTTCCTCCCCCAGGTAAAGTAATCATGCGGCTAATACCCGTGTCTGCCTCTTCCTTGCTAATCGCTACCGTCGCGTATGTCTCAATTCCTGGTGCTTGCGGCTCATTGTTGGTTTCAACAGACACACCATGTACAGCATCCTGCAATGCACTGGCGAAAGCCGCGATAGAAGGGAAGCGATCCTCCGGTTTTTTTGCCAACGCACGTACTAGTACTGGATTAATCGCCGCTGGCAGACGAGGATTAAATGTAGTTGGTGCTGGTGGTGCAGCCGAGAAGTGTTGATACATCAACTGTTCCATGCTTCCCACAAAGGGTGGGCGGCCCGTGAGCATCTCGTAGGTCATAACGGCTAGGGCATATTGATCGGTTGCTGGCACGGGACTACTCGTCCATTGTTCAGGTGCCATAGCAGTAGGCGTGCCACGAATGGTGCGACTCGTATTGGCAACGGTGGTAGAACTACGGGCAATGCCAAAATCGGCGAGCAGCAACGTGGGATGATTTGGATTTTTCTTGTTCCCACGTAACAAAAAATTAGAAGGTTTCACGTCAAGGTGAATAACGTCGTGATCGTGTGCATACTGAAGACCTTCTGCGGCTTGCTCGATCACGTAGGCAATATCTTGTGGTGATAATGGATTCTCTGTACGTTGTCGCAACCACGTTGCCAGCGACCCATCAGCACAGAATGGCATGACCATATAACTAAGCGTTGTGCCTTCGCTGATCTCCTCACCAAAATCGTAAAGAGGTAAAATATTGGGATGCTCAAGCGCGGCAATGGCCTTTGCTTCACGTTGGAAGAGTCGCGCTGCATTTGCAGCCGCAGCACTATCAAGTGAGGAAGTGTTTTCAGAGCGAATAACCTTAATTGCAACTTGTCGCGTCACGCGCTCATCTTGCATGAGAAACACTTCTCCCATGCCTCCTACACCAAGTAAGCGCAAATAGTGATAGCGACCGTTTTGGAGTACTTCTAATGCCATAATTCGCCTCGTGGTACAAAAATAAAAAATCGACACTGATTACGTCACATATAGAGTAAATAAACATTACTATACAACATCAGCAATTGAAAATGCAATGAGCGATTTCTCCACCGTTGACACCTACTACTATACCGAATTTCATATAATGGTTGTTGTAGTAGATTGTCAAAGCACATGTGGCAGAACCCCAGTACGGGTCTGATTTTATCACACCCTTTCCCCCACGACACTTTTGACAGGATATAGGAAACGCTTCCTCAATACTATGGACGGAAACAATTGCTAAGAGGGTGTGATAAAATCAGACCCGTACTGGGGTTCAACGCCTCCACGTTTCCCTTCCCCACACAAATTGATTGACAGAATACTATGTGTAGGAGAAGCCCTTGAGGTCTCTTTGCTTTCCAACTTGACATCTATGCTAGACTAAAAGTAGCAAAAACTCATATAACATGACATTGAGCAGGAGGAGTAGATATTCTCGTCCATAAGAGAGGGAAGGCCATGAGCTGCAAGTCTTCCTCGGTACGTAGAATATCGAAAGTCGCCTGGGAGTCTGAAAATGAAGCTATGTAGTTTTCACGGGTGTGCCCGTTACCGCACGTCTTGAGAGTCATTTATTCCAGAATATCTCTAATGGTCTGGTGATTGACTGAAACAAGGTGGTACCACGAGCAACGCTCTTTCTCGTCCTTGAGTGACGGGGAAGGG
Source organism: uncultured Ktedonobacteraceae bacterium (assembly GCA_964248005.1). Classification (GTDB taxonomy): domain Bacteria; phylum Chloroflexota; class Ktedonobacteria; order Ktedonobacterales; family Ktedonobacteraceae; genus JBBQVS01. Next base: position 12,882 of record CAXTWV010000034.1, read on the forward strand.
CTTTTTCTATGCTTAAAAATTGTACGGGTCTGCTTCAGCACACCCACCTCTCTTGGAGGAAACATGATCGAACAGAATAACACAACGACAACCGAAACAACGTTGCCAAAGGCGTATGATCCCCAGGCTGTTGAAGGTAAGTGGTACCGCTTTTGGGAAGAGGGAGGCTACTTCAAACCGCGCCCTAATAACACACGTCCTCCATTCGTGATTTGTATGCCCCCGCCGAATGTCACAGGGGCACTCCACTTGGGCCACGCGATTACCGCAACAACCGAAGACATTCTTATCCGCTATCACCGTATGCTTGGTGACGATACGCTCTGGGTGCCAGGAGAAGATCACGCCGGTATCGCGACTCAGACCGTTGTCGAACGCTTACTCGCACAGGAAGGCACCGACCGTCATAAGTTAGGACGCGATGCCTTTGTCGAGCGTATCTGGCAATGGGTTCATCAATATAAGAGCCGTATTCAAGATCAGCATCGACGCTTAGGAGCATCATGCGACTGGTCGCGCGAACGCTTTACGCTTGATGAAGGTCTCTCCAAAGCGGTGCGCGAAGTCTTTGTGCGCCTCTATGAAGAAGGCTTGGTCTATCGTGGCGAGCGCATCATCAACTGGTGCCCTCAGTGTATGAGCGCGATCTCAGACCTTGAGGTCAATCACGTTGATACACAGGGCACGCTAACCTATGTGCGCTACCCACTCAAGCCAATTGAAGGCGAGACAGAAACAAAATACATCAGCGTTGCCACAACGCGCCCTGAAACTATTCTTGGTGATACTGCCGTTGCGGTCAACCCGAATGATGCACGTTATAAAGACATTGTGGGGCGACTCGCTATTCTGCCTATTCTTGGACGCGAAATACCGATTGTGGCAGATGCCGCCGTTGATGCCGCGTTTGGTACGGGTGCAGTGAAGGTGACACCAGCACATGATCCAACTGACTTCGAGATCGGGGTGCGCCACAACCTACCACGCATTCAAGTGATTGGCTTCAATGGCATCATGACGGAGGAGGCTGGTCCCTACGCAGGTTTAGACCGCTTCGAGGCTCGCAAGAGACTGGTAGAGGAGTTGCAGCAACTCGGTGTGGTCACAAAAATTGAAGACTATATGGTGCCGCTAGGTCGTTGTCAACGGAGCGACACGATTATCGAGCCACTTATCTCTAAACAGTGGTTTGTCAAAATGGCTCCTTTGGCAACACCTGCTATTGGTGCTGTGAAGTATGGACAGATAAAAATCATTCCCGAACGCTTCAACAAGACCTATATGGATTGGCTAGAGAACATTCACGATTGGTGTATCTCGCGACAACTCTGGTGGGGCCATCGTATTCCAGTCTGGTACTGCGACGATTGCGGAGAAATGACGGTGAGCCGTGAGGATGTCACAACATGTACTCACTGCGAGAGTTCCGCCATTCATCAAGACGAAGACGTGCTGGACACATGGTTCAGTTCATGGCTCTGGCCCTTTAGCACACTTGGCTGGCCCGAAGTGTCTGACGACCTGTTACGTTTCTATCCTACATCGGTGATGGAAACGGGTTATGATATCATCTTCTTCTGGGTCTCGCGTATGGTGATGTCGGGTATCCATTTCCTGGGGACGGTGCCATTCCATACTATCTACCTGCATGGTCTGGTACGTGATGCGAAGGGCGAGAAGATGAGTAAGTCCAAGAACAACGTCATCGACCCTATTGAGGTCATGGACCAGTACGGGACTGACGCGCTCCGCTTCACATTGGCGACGAGTAGTAGCCCTGGCAACGATAGTAAGCTGGTACCAGAGCGCATCATCGGCAATCGCAATTTTGCCAACAAAATCTGGAATGCCTCACGCTTTGTGTTGATGACCACCGCCGAAGTCGGACACGGTGTACCAAGTATTACAGGAGTGCAGCCCCACACGCTTGCGGACCGTTGGATACTTGGACGCTTAGCACGATTGACACAGAATGTGACGCGTTTGATAAACGAGTTCCAGTTAGGCGAAGCTGGGCGTCAAATCAATGAATTCTTCTGGTCTGACTATTGCGACTGGTATGTAGAGATCGCAAAGGTGCAGATGCAAGGCAACGAACATGAGCGACAGGCTACGGCTGGTATTCTACGTACCGTGCTTGACCAAAGCTTACGTCTGTTACATCCCTTCATGCCCTTTGTGACCGAAGAGGTCTGGCACTATCTCTACTCGACAAGCGAGCCAAATCATGAAGCGTGGCCTGCCTCTGCGCTGATTGTCGCACCGTGGCCCATCGCCAATATCGCGGCTATCGACGATGAAGCGGAGCAAGAGTTTGGGTTGGTGCAAGAGGTGATTACGCGCATTCGTGACGCACGCAATCAGGCGAACGTCGAGCCATCACGACGTATTCCAGTGCAAATGGTTGTCGGTTCAGAAACAAAGATGTTCGCGGCACAATCGCCCCTCATCGAATTTCTGGCGCGTACCGAGAAACCACACCTACATGAATCATTGACGCAGAAACCAGAGCAGGCGATGAGTCTGCTCGCAGGACCTGTCGAAATCTATCTGCCACTATCGGGTCTGCTCGACATTGGCAAGGAACTAGAGCGGCTTGACAAAGAGATTGCTCAGGCGCAACAAGAGATTGTACGTGTGAACGCGAAACTCGCCAATCAAAACTTTGTGTCCAGAGCGAAGCCCGAAGTTGTCGAGAAGGAGCGCGAGAAGCTAACCGTGCAAGAGGAACGCATCGGCAAACTGCAGGCGCGACGTGCTGAGTTAGGTGGATAGTTTTCAATAAAAAGACCAACGGACGCCCACAAGGGGCTACCCTACTATATACGATGTGCTACGCACGTAATAG